>PWTP01000108.1 GCA_003563865.1 Dehalococcoidia bacterium | reverse complement strand
TAACAGGCAGTTAAAATCTTATGAATATCTATATAGGCAATCTGGCTATTGAGGTGACCGAAGATGAACTGCGTAAAGAATTCTCGGTATTTGGTGAAGTTTTATCGGTGATTATCATGAGCGATAAAAACATTGGCAGCGGGCAATCCAGAATTTACGGATATGTTGAAATGTTCTCCAAAACGGAGGGTGTAACTGCAATTGCCGGCTTGGAGGGCAAAATATTGAAAAACCGGGTTGTTTGCCTGGTAGAGGCTCTCCCTCTTTCAGGCAAAAAGAAACCAACTGGTTTACCCTGCAGAAGCAATAGATACTCAAAAAGAATAGTAAAAAGAAAATATCAAATAACATAATCACTAATGCAAATTTTTTGGCATTAGTTTGACTTTTAAACAAGGAGTTTAATGAATTTCGAAAACTTTAATTTTCATCCGAGCATAATGGAAGGTATAAAGATGCTCGGATATATACAACCTACGCCTATACAGGAAAAGGCTATTCCTGCCATTCTGAATAAAAGAGATGTAATCGGCCTGGCTCAAACCGGAACCGGCAAAACGGCTGCTTTTGGATTACCTCTTTTGCAACAATTGCAATCCGGGCCCAGAGGGCAATTGAGAGCCCTTATTATATCCCCAACACGTGAACTTGCCGAGCAAATAAATATAGTTATTAACCGGTTAGGAACTAAAACCGGCCTTAAGAGTATTACTATATTTGGCGGTGTAAACATGGAGCAACAAATTCGCAGTTTACACCACAGGCCTGAAATATTGGTTGCCTGCCCGGGCAGGCTGCTTGACCATCTATGGCGAGGCACCATTAAGCTGGACGGGCTTGAAATACTTGTTATTGATGAAGCAGACCGCATGTTCGATATGGGTTTTTTGCCGGACATAAACCACATTTTGGATTGTATAATGCATAAACGCCAAACGCTTCTATTTTCTGCAACTATGCCCGAGAACATTCGGCTTTTGGCAAATAAAGTATTACATAACCCTGTTACCATCAGAATTAACCCAGAAAAACCGATAGCTAATATTTCACATTTTCTTTATCCAGTACAACAACACCTTAAAACCAATTTATTAAAAGAGATACTGACTGCCACACAAACTGGGTCTGTGCTGGTATTTACAAGGACCAAACACCGCGCTGAACGCCTTGCACGACAATTGTCCGGAGAAGGCTATACAGCCACTTCCCTGCAGGGTAATTTGTCTCAAAACCGTCGTCAGACGGCATTGACTGGTTTTCGCAATGGTTCCATAAAAATCCTGGTTGCAACTGATATTGCTGCCAGAGGTATTGATGTGCTGAGTATTTCGCATGTTATCAATTTTGATATGCCTGAAAGTACTGAAGATTACATACATCGAATCGGCCGTACCGGCAGAATAAATAACCTGGGAGATGCTTTAACCTTTGTGACTCGTTCAGACACAGACAAAGTACGTTTGCTCGAACGTAAGTTAAACACCCCTTTAAAACGGTTAAGAATGAAGGACTTTAATTATTCGCAACCAATCCCGGTCAGATAAAAACTATATAAGAAACTGAACATAACCCCTCTTTTGTTAAAGAGGGGTTTTATATTTAATCTGTTCTTAACATTACTGTAATATTCTTGAAACATTAACCTTTTAAAATGTACTTATTCTAATTCTAATTTTAGGGAGGTTAAATTCATGGTCGATACAGGAGATACCGCATGGTTGCTCACTTCTGCTGCTCTGGTGATGTTCATGACACCAGGCCTGGCTCTGTTTTATGGAGGCATGGTCAAGCGTAAAAATCTTTTGTCAACCATAATGATGAGTTTTGTGTGCCTTGGATTGGTCACCGTCTTGTGGATGACATATGGTTATAGCATCGGATTTGCGCCTGGCGCGGTAGGTGGTTTGTTTGGCGGGTTGGATTTTATTGGATTAATGGGCGTTGGCCAGGAGCCCTCTTCAATTTATGCCTCCACCACCCCTCACCTGGCTTTCATGGTTTTTCAGGGAATGTTTGCTGTTATTACGGTAGCACTCATTACCGGAGCGGTAGTTGAACGCATAAAATTTAGTGCATTGCTTATTTTTATCATATTATGGCTTACCTTTATCTATTCTCCCGTCGCTCACTGGGTTTGGGGCAACGGTGGTTGGTTAGGTGAATATGGAGCGCTTGATTTTGCGGGAGGAGCGGTAGTACACATTAATGCAGGAGTATCAGCACTGGCACTGGTTTTACTTTTAGGCAAGCGCAAAGGTTTTCCAGGTGAAGCAATGTCACCAAACAATATACCTCTGGTATTAATTGGTACAGCCGTACTATGGATGGGCTGGTTTGGCTTTAATGCTGGCAGTGCATTAGAATCCGGTGGACTTGCATCCAGTGCCTTTGTCGCTACACATCTTTCGGCAGCGACTGCTGCTGTTACATGGATGTTTTTGTCCTGGAGGCACAACAAACCAACTGTATTGGGCACTGCCACAGGAGCTGTAGCTGGTCTGGTAGCAATTACTCCAGCTGCCGGGTTTGTAACTCCAATTGCAGCTTTGCCCATAGGAATAGGTGTATCCATAATCGGGTTTTATAGCATGCTGCTTATCAAAGAAAAGCTGAAGTTTGATGATTCACTGGATGTATTCGCCGTACATGGCATGGGAGGCATCTGGGGAGCACTGGCTACTGGAATATTTGCAAGTGCTGCGGTAGGAGGCACCGATGGCCTTATATATGGAAATATTAGCCTTGTTTTAAAACAACTTGTAAGTGTCGTAGCGGTGGGTGGTTTTGCTTT
>PWTP01000087.1 GCA_003563865.1 Dehalococcoidia bacterium | reverse complement strand
TCATGACCAAAGCAAAAATGTCACCACCGGTTGAACATGCTCCAAAACAATGCCAGCTTTGTCTGTCTGGAAAAACAAAAAATGAACCATGTTTTTCTTGATGAAAGGGGCAAATACCCTTGAAGTTTTTTCCGGATTTAGTGAGACGGGTATATTGATTTGCAACCTCTAAAATATCAAGCCGTTGTTTAATTTCTTCAATAGCACTCATATTATATGTTCATTATACAACAATAGTGTGGTTTACATAAATTACAAAGGAAGCTATTCTATAAATACAGTGTGTTTGCCAGTCTGGCTGCATAATGGTCGGTCATGCCGGCTATATAATCAACTGCTATAGCCTCGACATTATCAGATATATTCCGGTAATCAAGGGGCATGACTTCAGGATGTTTACACAGATATCTATACAGCTTCTCAATGATTTGCCGGGCCTCTTCTGATTCCTTCAGTTCATATTGTACATTGTAAACATTATTAAACAAGAATGTTTTAAGATCGCTGGCTGCTTTGACCACCGGCTTGCTCATAGTAATAACGGGTTTGTCGTTTTCTGATTCATAAGTTACCGGCCAGGAAGTTTTTATTATATCAGTTACAATAGTGTTAATGCGTGTCCGGTGGTTTGTGCCTAATGCTTTTTTTGCGGATTCGGGAAGATCATCGGGTGAAATTATGCCGGCACGGGTGGCATCGTCAATGTCATGGTTAACATAAGCAACCAGATCGGAAATTTTAACCACATCAGCTTCGTAGCTACCGGTCTTTCCCCAATTTTCACCCAGAATACTTTCAGTTGATTTGGAATGGTTAAGAATACCGTCTCTTACTTCCCAGGTAAGATTCAGCCCTTTCCCCTCCTTTTCCAGTTTATCAACAACTCTTAAACTGTGCTTATTGTGCTTAAACCCTTTTTTATACAGCGTGTTGAGCATTTCTTCACCTATATGCCCGAAAGGGGTATGCCCCAGATCATGTCCAAGTGCGATGGCTTCAGTCAAATCTTCGTTGAGATTTAGTGCACGGGCAATCGTACGGGCAATTTGAGTTACCTCCAATGTGTGGGTCAAGCGGGTAACAAAATGGTCTCCGGCAGGAGCAATAAAAACTTGAGTCTTGTGCTTCAAACGCCGGAAAGATTTACAGTGAATAATCCGGTCACGATCACGCTGAAATTCTGTCCGAACCTGACATGGCTGCTCCGCTTTCCGGCGGCCACGGCCGAACCGGCTTTTAACAGCATAAGGAGAGAGAAATTGTATCTCTCTATCTTCAATGCTTTGGCGAATCTCAGGGTTCCATGTCATTATTTATTAAGTTTAGATTCAGCTTTCGCTATGATCTCTCGTGTTGTGCCAATCATATCAGGGCTTACTGAAACAGAAGTTATACCCCAGCTGACCAGCTTTTCGGTAAGTTCTGGGTAAACCGATGGGGCTTGCCCGCAAATTGACGAAGTAACGTTCATTTCTCTTGATACGGTTATGGCTTTTTCAAGCGCCATCATGACTGCTTCATTGCGTTCATCAAAAGTTTTAGCCAGGCGGTTGGAATCACGGTCGATGCCGAGAATAAGTTGAGTCAGATCGTTACTTCCAATTGATATCCCGTCAACGCCTGCAGCCAGAAATTTTTCGATAAGGAATATGTTTGATGGCACTTCAACCATCATCCATAATTTAAAGTCCTTTGATCTCTTTAATCCCTCCGATTCAAGCAGGTCCCGAGTTGAGGAGAATTCACCAACCGTCCGTACGAAAGGAATCATTACCCATAAATTCGGATAGTCCTTTCTAACGTTTCTAATAGCCTCTATTTCAAGTTTGAAGGATTCAATATCAGTAATATAACGGGATGCGCCCCGGTAGCCGAGCATAGGATTTTCTTCAACTTCTTCAAATTCACGCCCGCCGATCAGGTCCCGGTACTCATTTGTTTTAAAATCGGTGGTTCTGTATACAACCGGCCTTGGATAAAAAGCTTTAGCAAAACACAAAATATTATTGGAAAGCTTTCTTACAAATTCGTGGCCCTTGTTATTCTTGAGCATATATTTAGGATGTTTGCCAATTTGGGCAATCATAAATTCTGCCCGCAGCAATCCAACGCCATCCACATTTCTTTCAGCCACCATGTCTGCTAGTTCCGGTTGAGCCAGATTCACGTATACCCTGGTTTTAGTTTGAATGGCTTCACGTAAAATGTTAGCTGCAAATACCGAGGCGTTATTTCTGGCTACCTTTCCTTTATAAACTTTGCCATGGCTTCCATCAACGGTTATTAATTGGTCATTTGCCAGTTTAGCTGTAGCCTGAGATGCACCAACAACGCAGGGTATACCTAATTCACGGCTGACGATAGCCGCATGAGCAGTACGTCCACCACGGTCGGTAACTATGGCAGCCGCTCTTTTCATGGCCGGAACAAAATCCGGAGTTGTCATGTCAGCAACCAGGACGTCTCCTTTATTTACCTGATCAATCTGAGTAGGATCCAGAATTATTTTAACCGGGCCTGATGCCAAACCGGGGCTGGCTGCATCACCGGTTAATAGAATTGGAGCATCTATCTCGGGCTCTTCTTCCATTCTCTGTTTTAGGGCAGTAACCGGCCGTGACTGGACAATATAGAAAGTATTACTTTTTCTTGCCCACTCAATATCTTGCGGTGCTTTGTAATGCTCTTCAATTTGTCTGCCCATCTTTGCCAGTTGAATGATTTCTTCATCAGTCAGTTTTTGTTTGTGCTGAATCCTTGCAGGCAACTGCATCCAGATGTTAGTTTCTTTATCGTCTGAAGCGGGGTTGCGTGTTAGTTGTTGTTCCTG
>PWTP01000123.1 GCA_003563865.1 Dehalococcoidia bacterium | reverse complement strand
TCTGAAGCATAAATGCTACCGCAGCCATCCAGTAAAACAAAACGGTGGCTTCATTTGCGTTGTTAAAAATGGCTACCAGTTCACCTAGTGAGTTGGCAATAATCACTTTTTTTGCCAGCCCGGCGATAAAGCGCTTAATACCATATGCAATATTCGCGATAGTATGTTTGCGTTTAGCTAAGCTTGCTTCAATGGTAATGTAGCGCACTATTGGTCCTGCTATGAGTTGAGGGAACAATGCAACATAAGTTGCAAAATTGATAATATTCTTTTGCACCTTTACTTTCCCAAGATATAGATCTATCGTGTAAGATAATACCTGGAAAGTGTAAAAACTAATTCCTATCGGCAGTGCAATACTTAAAACAGTTATATCAGAGTTAAATACCTGGTTTATGTTCTGAGTAAAGAAAGCATGGTATTTGAAAAAGCCCAGAACTCCAACACTTATGGTTATAGAGGATATCAGGGGAATTTTCGCATGCCTGCTATCACTTGCTTTTGATATCCATAGACCATGGAAGTATGCCGAAATAATGGAAAATATCATCAGGAAGCAGTAAATCGGCTCACCATAGAAATAAAAGAACAGGCTTGCCAGCAATAGAACCGGGTTTTTAAATCTGGAAGGAGCTAAAAAGTATACCGCCAGAACCGCCGGCAGGAAATAGTACAGGAAGCTGATACTTGAAAACAGCATGATTTATTCCCCTGAATCGAGGAATAAATCATGCTGGGCTTGTGTCATGAAACCACTCATGAAACAGTCGGCGACAGGGTTAACCCTTTAATCCCAAAAATGAATTATACAGAGCTTCTGTCTCAAAATCACTCATAAGCAGAAATACAACATCGCCAATATTGTCTACAATAACATTGTCCGGGTCTACACCTACACATACCCATTTCATCGGGTCAACATTTTCCTTGATAGCTGTTTTGATTTTAGCAATGTCGGTGTTTTCATTAACACGTACCAAAACAAGAGAATAGGCTGATGTTGACATCATTGGTTCCGAGGCTATTGCTGAAATAAACTCAATCCCGTCTTTCCCAAGGTAGTAAGCTGCATTATCCGGTTTTATTTCAATTGTGAGCAGGCCGTTTTCAACAAAATCCTTGAATGATTCATCTACTTCGGCATTTTTGTAAATCTTATCGAGTATGCTTTCAAGATTGCCTTCAAGCTTGTTGCCGGGGTTTGTGTTTCCGGTTTCTGTTTGGCATGCTGTCAGGCTAAACAGAATAGTAGAGGTCAGTAGTAGCAAGATTAGTTTTTTCAAATCAGTCTCCTTTAATTTATTACTTTTTGTTGTGATGAAAAATTTCCTGCACATAATATAACGTGGCTACTCGGAAATGGTTAGGACTAAAGGAAACCTTGATTGGTATAAAGGCATGGATGGCTGGAGGCAACTGGAAATAACACAAAAATATACCCGGCTCGTTTGTAGCAGCCGGGTAAGAAGTTAACTTTAAAAAGAGGGTTTAAATATCTTAAGGAGTTCTTAGAAGTTTAAGCCAGTTACGGATTAAACTGGTCTGAGTTTCATCCAGTCCGGTGGAAGTTATTTCTTCATATACCTGGCCGGGCTTCTCATAATACTGATCAGTTGAGACGGGTATAATGGCCAGTTTAGCCAGCCCTTTTGCAACCAGGTCTGGATCAACGTGTGTTTTATCAATCATACCTTCAAAAAAACTACTGGTGGTGGTGAACCAGCTGGAGTTGGACGGTAAAGTGTTTTTGCCATTTAATATGGCTTGAAATGTTTTCTGGTCGTTACCTTCAACCAGCAGCTTGTAGTGCAGCTCCCCGGTTTCATCTTTGTTAAACAGAAACAGATCGTGAATTTTACCAAAATATGATTCTGCCTTTTGGTCGACATGCCTGCAACCTTTTTTATTCAAAGCTGCCAGAAGCAAAGAAACAGCAACCAGGCGTTGCCTGCCATCAAGCAGCAGAAACCTTGGTATATGGGCTTTGGGCAGTATTCCGTGTTCAATGCATATAATGGTTCCCATTGAATGACCGGCAATGGACTCGTCCCTGGCTATACGTATAACATCATCCCATAATTTTCGATGATGCTCTTCATTCCAATTATAGTTCCTCTGGCTGGTAGATATTACCATTTGTTTGGGGAGCTGAAAAAACTCTGCAAGTGTTATTTCATTAGCGGTCAAGCGATAACTCCAATAGCTAAAAACTTCAATAAGATTATATCACACATTGAGGCTGATAGGTAGCGAAACACGGCTGCTGAGTGCCGTGTTAAAGGGTTGTGTTTAGCCGGGTGTTGCTACTGGATTTCCTTTAGCAGTTTTTGCCATCTCTCTATATGGCCGTCTTCATCCGCTGCGTTCTTTTCAATTACTTTGCGTGTATCATCGTCCCACTCAACGTCTTTGAGTAGTTGCGCATAAGCTTTGACTGCTTTTGTTTCTACCCATATGCCGGCCTTAAGGATGGGCTTTTCGCCCATTATCCTTGAACCGAAGCCAATGAAAAACCCTGCAAGCCAATAACCCATACGCAAAATGGTAGGACGCCAGCCGTATTCAAAAAGCTTCACCTGGAAATCCTGATAGTGTCCCATTTCGTTGCACATGGCCGCAATCAGTTGCCGGTTTAACTCGCTGTCCTTTTTGGAGATTTGATACCTGTATATGTTAGTTGCTGTTATCTCCACGCAGTGCAAACCGAGCAGGGCTTTCTTAATGTCTTTCAATGTTTTGGCAGGCAATTGCCGGTTTCTAAATTTTATATCATCTATGGTAACTTGGGGCCGTATTATAGATATATCGTATGCCATTGGTTGCTCTCCTT
>PWTP01000175.1 GCA_003563865.1 Dehalococcoidia bacterium | reverse complement strand
TATTGACCGAATCATGACTCCGAAGTAAGTACCTGGTTTTACTTATCGCTTTTGCTTCGATATCTACAGTTGTATTTTCAAAAATAGCCGAAGCCATCTGGCTGGCGACCATGCGTTGCCAGATCAGCAGGTAAAGTTTATACTGGCCCGGGTGCAGGTGTTTTTTTATGGATTCAGGGCACCGGTTAATGTCAGTAGGGCGAATAGCTTCATGGGCTTCCTGAGCACCCTTCATTCTGGCTGAAAAAGACCTTGAATGGACTGGCAGATAATCTTTACCATAGGTTTTATCAATATAGCTCCGGGTTTCCTCGACAAATGGGCGGGATACATGAGTTGAATCGGTCCTCATGTACGTTATAAGACCGGTATTCCCCTCATCGCCAATTGGCAACCCTTCATATAATTGCTGTGCCAGGGCCATAGTCTGTTTTGCACTGAAACGGTAGCGCCTGGAAGCTTCCTGCTGAAGAGTGCTGGTAATAAAAGGTGGTGCCGGTTGACGGGTAGCCTTTTTGGCTTTCACATTTAATACCCTGTAGGCAGCCTTTTCGAGCTCTGTTTTTATATCTTGTGCACGCTCACTGTTGGTGATATTAACCTTTCGCTTACCAGTGGAGCCGGTCAGAGTTGCTTTAAACGAGCAGGTTTGGTTTGGCGGCAGTTTTGACAGCTCAGCTTCAATAACCCAGTATTCATGGGAGGTAAAGCTTTCAATTTCTTTTTCACGCTCAACTATAATTCTAACCGCCACAGATTGTACCCGGCCGGCCGATAGCCCTTTTTGAATTTTTTTCCAAAGCAAAGGGCTTATTTTATAACCCACCAGGCGGTCAACAACTCTTCTTGATTGTTGAGCGTTTACCAGGTTTAAATCCAATGGTCTCGGGCGTTTAAAAGCCTGCTCAATTGCCGGCCGGGTTATTTCATGAAAGGCTACCCGACTGTATCTCTTTTCGTCCAATCCGGTAATGGCTGCCAGATGCCAGGCAATGGCTTCGCCTTCACGGTCCGGGTCGGTTGCCAGAAACACCATGCCTGCTTCACTGGCGGCTTTTTGTAAACTGGCAGCGGTTTTCTTTTTATCAATCATTAAAACATATTTAGGCGTAAAGTTTGTTCCAATATCTACACCCAGAGAGCTTTTGGGCAAATCCCGTATATGGCCCATAGAGGCTTCCAGGTGGTAATTATTGCCCAAAAATTTTGCTAACGTTTTGGCTTTAGCCGGCGACTCAACAATTACCAGATCTTTCTTTTTGTTTCTTTTCGTCATAATTATTTCTTTCCAGTTATGAATTAGTCAGCATGTAAGTCATAGCCCCCATTTGTCTTACCTGACCTTTGATTTCCATTATTGCCAGAGTAGAGCTGGCTTGTGCGGTTGAAATTCCTGATGAGCGTACTATTGCGTCAATGTGCATTGGTTCAAGCATTAAGGCCTTGATAATCAATGCCTCATGTTCATTCTCAGGAATCGTTTCTTTAAACTTTCTCTGCCGGTTGAGTACCGGCAAATTTAATTCTTCTAGCATATCATTTACCTGGGTTACGAGTTTAGCCCCTTCTTGTATGAGCCAGTTACACCCGATGCTGTTGGGTGAGAGTATTGAACCGGGAACCGCAAAAACTTCCCGGTCATACTCGAGCGCCAGCTTTGCTGTAATCAGAGCTCCACTGTGCGCTTTAGCTTCAGTTACCAGCACTCCCATCGACATACCACTCATAATGCGGTTACGACGCGGAAAGTGTTCAGGACGAGGGCGGGTACCCGGTGGATATTCACTGATTATTGCTCCGTGATTGATTATTTTGCCGGCCAGATTATAATTGGAAGCCGGATAGGTTATATCCAGGCCGGTTGCGCATACGGCTATCGTTCGCCCTCCTGCATTGATGGCCGATTGGTGGGCGATAGTATCAATGCCTTTTGCCAGACCGCTGATAATAGTAACTCCATTACTTGCCAATTCTGCGGCCAGTTCTTCGGTGACCTGCTTGCCATAACCAGTTGGCAGCCGGCTGCCAACCACCGCAACTCCGGCTTCATCTTCTGGCAGCAAAGAACCTTTTATATAAAGCAAAGGTGGAAAATCATAAATCTGTTTAAGTCTTTGCGGGTAGTATTCATCATGGTAATTAAGTACCCTAATTCCCAGTTTTTCCAGCTTTATGGCTTCTGTTTCGATGTCAATATGAGGGCGCTGATGTACTATGGTCTGAACGCACTTGCTATCCAGGCCTGACTGAATCAGTTCATGAGAAGTGGCTTGCCATGCCTGTTTAAGCCCGCCGAAATGGTTTTCTATGAGGCCCAGCTTAAACCGGTTAATACCCGAGATAAGGCTGAAACCAATCCAGTAACTGTTTTCAAGAGAATATTGAGTCAAAGTGGTTTATTCTAACACAGGTAAAAAGCTATGGAAAATCACATGGTGGCGGAGAGGGCGGGATTCGAACCCGCGGTCGCTTGCGCGACACACGCTCTCCAGGCGTGCCTGATAAGCCACTCCAGCACCTCTCCGCGAAAGCTTTAAACTGTGGCGGAGAGGGCGGGATTCGAACCCGCGCTCCACTATAAGTGGAGACCGCTTTTCGAGAGCGGCACCATCAACCACTCGGACACCTCTCCAGGCCAGTTTTAAAAGCTAAATCAAAGACTATATGGCTTTCTAATTTTTGACATAACTGTATTTGCTACTAATTTGTTGTTTGAATGCCCACAGTTATTATACTGGCTGGATGTGATGTGGTCAAAACAGATAACAGCAGTTTTTTAGCGCCAGCCCGGGATGATGTGTGAATAAAAATCATATGGCAGGCCCCTGCGATATCCTGG
>PWTP01000040.1 GCA_003563865.1 Dehalococcoidia bacterium | reverse complement strand
TCCCAGTACCTCGGTATGGTCAAGCCCTATCGAGGTTAATACCACAATCTCGGGCTTAATGATGTTAGTAGCATCCAGGCGGCCGCCCAGACCGGTTTCAATTACCTGAAATTTAGCATTGCAACGTGAAAAATACATAAAAGCCAGAGCTGTAATAAGTTCAAAAGCGGTTAACTTTCCGTATTTGGCTTGAGCGTTAATTTGTTTAACCACCGGTTTTAGTTTTTCCACCAGGTTAACCACGTCCCCGGGTTCAATATTTACCGAATTTAATGAAATACGTTCGGTAAATTCAACCAGATGAGGGGAGGTATAAAGTCCGGTTTTTATACCGGCTGTGTTCAGTATAGAGGATACCATGGCTGCGGTGCTGCCCTTTCCTTTGGTTCCGGCTATATGAATTGCTGGAACCTTAAGTTGCGGGTTTCCAAATTTGCCCAGGAGTTCATCCATGCGCCTGAGGTCATAATTTAAGCTTGAACGGGCTCCCGTCGTTTCGAAATCGGTAAAACTGTAGAGGTAGTCCAGCGCTTTTTGATAGTCGGCAATAATCATTTATTAATTATATGAATGTGTTACGCCGGGCCGACTGAAGAAAAATCTGACAGGTTAATGTTGCCCAGTGTCGGGTTGCCAAGATATTTTAAGTCAGAAGCACCGGAAAGGCCGGCATCCAGGCGCCCGCTTAAATTAACTGTTGCTGAAGAAGCAGCGCTTAAACCGATAGTTGCGTTGGTGGCTTCCATGTCGGACAGATCTATGTTGCTGGCGCCACTGCCGTTGAGTTGCAGGTTCCGTGCGGTTCCTGAAAGGTTTACCCGGCTGGCACCGAACACTTCCATATCGATATCAATCGCCTTAATGCTACCTTTAATCTGGCTGGCCGTGTTTACTTCCAAAACAACATCTCCTGCACCCATATCCGATATCTCGATGGTGCTGGCACCAAGCGCAACCGCCCGAAAATCGTTATCGGTATCAAAACCGGAAACCTCAACCAGAGAAGCTCCACCGGCACTGACGTAGTCTAATTTTGGCATAACCACCCGGACAACCTGTGCATTGGGAAAATAATTATACCCGGGGGCCATACCTATTTTGATGGTATCACCGGTTTCAACTACTCTTACATGTTCAAAAAGATTATCATCTGCAGTTATGTTGATGCTGAAAGAACTGCCATGTATTATTTCGGCTTCAAAAGCATGGCTTATTTCAACCCGTTTGAAATCAGAATAATCAAAGCTGCGGGTAACAATATCTCCGGAACCACGTATTGTCCCCAAACATCCTGTCAGGCAGGTTACCAATATGGTTAATGTTATTGCAACAGTAAGGCTGGCCCTTTTAAGCAACTAAACTTTCCTTTATTAACATGTGAAATATAAACAAGTTATTGATGCCTTATGAGTCACATAACAGTCATTCAAAAGCAGTACCATTATAACCTTTTACCAGACAAAACTAAAGTATTATCCTTTACGGAGTAACCGGATATTTGCTAAAAAGCAAAAAACCCCAGATACCAATCGAGTATCAATTGGCCCCAAAGGATTGCTGCCATGGTTCCTATAGCCAGAAATGGACCGAATGCTATAGCCTGGCGACGGTTTTTGCGCTTGAATAACAAACTTGCTCCGGCAATAAGCCCGCCCGAAACAACAGCCAGGAATATGGCCACAAAATTAAGTGGCAGGCCTAGCATCAATCCTAAAAGGCCGGCCATTTTTACATCTCCCAAACCCATACCTCCGCGGCTGACAATAAGAATTAGTAAAAACAGCAACAAGCCTGTACCGCCACCGGCCAGGCTATTTAAAAACCCGGGCACCAGTTCAGGTGACGGAAACACAATATTAACAAGCAGCACAATTACCGCAGCCGGGTATACAATAACATTTAAAATCAGGCGGTGTTCAAGGTCTATTACCAGAATTAATAGTAAAAGGGTAAAATATAACAGGGCAATGCCGAGGTCGGGGCTCAAGCCAAAATAAAGATATAGGCTTAGAAACATTAACCCGGCTGCAATTTCTACAAGCAGGGTGCGTTTGGGTATAGGCTGGCTGCAATAGCGGCACCGGCCTCGCAGAACGACATAGCTGATTACCGGAATTAAATCAAAAACTCTGATTCGTTTATTACATTCAGGGCAATGGGAAGGTGGTGCCACAATCGACTGCTTGTTGGGAAGCCGGTCTGCCAGTACATTTAAAAAACTTCCAACAGCCAACCCGAGTAAAGTGAACAGAATCCCCCAGTAGATTGTCATAACCCCTATTTATACGGGGTAGACTGTTTGGGTGTCAAATTTATTGGTTCCAGCTGGAAATATTATTGGCTTATGTTTGGTGCAGTAGTACTAATATCTTAGTCAACAGGTACCATTTACCTATTTACATCTAAAGTATGCTGTTGTTAAATATAGAGGCAAGTTTAAGTTACTTTGGATGAGTTGAGAGGAGGTGCCGACACGAAAAGGAACAATAAAAGAGAATTGGCGTGAATTGGCGCCAGAGTATGATTATAAAATATTATAGCTTATCTATCTAGTTACAAATTAAAAAAGGAGGAAAACAACAGATAAATGAGTAAAGTTCTAACCAAGTTCCACAAAGGCCAAAAGGGTTTTACCCTTATCGAGCTATTGGTAGTCGTTGCAATTCTGGGCGTAATTGCCGCGGTGGCCATTCCGAATATTTTAGGATTTATCGGTGAGGGTGACGTGGCTGCAGCTCAATCTGAAGAATCTACAATATGGACCGCAATTACGGCATATATGTATGAAAACGACGGCGATGTGCCCCAAGGTGACCCTGCTACTGAATTATATCCTGAGTATTTG
>PWTP01000159.1 GCA_003563865.1 Dehalococcoidia bacterium | reverse complement strand
GTAACACGGTTCAACCTGATAAGAGGAGTGTTTCCTATGGTTTCGGTCAGGTCGCAGGCGATACCGCGTGTTAGTTTGGGGATATTTATACCCTTATAGCTTAACTTCTCTATATTTAAACCTGGTTTACTCATTTTTTATTCCTTTCTTATATGTGATACATTGTCGGTTCGGGTTGTTTTTTCTCTCGATACCGCTCAACCATGTTTTGCAAAGTTGTATATTCCAAAACTCCGTCTATTGCTTTTTTCACTTCATCCCAGATATCCCGCGTAACGCAACAATGTGAACGCTGGCATATATCCGGGTGCTCTATACATTCAACAGGGTCGGTTGTTCCTTCGAGAATGTTTACTATTTCACTTAATTTTATCTCAGCAGCAGGTCTTGCCAGCATAACTCCTCCTCTGGCACCACGTTGACTGCGTACAATCCCGGCTGCTATAAGAGGTGTAATTAAATGTTGCAAATACTGCAACGATATCTGTTCTCTCCGGGCAATGTCTTTTAACAGCACCAGTCCTTCATCTCCATGAAGAGCGATATATAGAAGTGCTCGGCTGCCATATCTTGCCCTTGTGGATAATTTCATATTTCACTCCCTTATAAAGTATACCAAAACGATATATTTAGTATAGTATTATAGTCTGGTATGATTTGTCAACAGAAAAGAATTGGGGCCAATCATGTCAATAAAGATACCGAAGGGGCTATTGTTAATAGTTGACAGTCGAGAGATTAAACCAAAGGGTTTGATTGTGCAATTATACCTGTTTTCAAACCAGCCAGGTAACCAGTAGTAAAATAAGTGCCGCCACCGGCAGCCAGCGGCCTACGTGTACTATCCAGTTTGCTGAAAACACCAAAGGGCCAAACTTTTTAACAGGTACATTTATTACACCAAGGAGTTGTTCTTTGGGAATTAGCCATGAAATAAGAGCCACCCCGGCAATACCGGCAACAACAACAATTCCCGAACCGGTCACCTGGTCAATTACATCCAGAAAGGGAGTACCACCGATATTCAACCCGACAGAAGTAAAACTCAAAGCCGAAGGTATGCCAATTGCAGTGGTAACCCCGACAACCAGCAAGGCCGATCTCCTGTCAGACAGGTGCAGTTGATCCCGAATCGTCCCCATGATTGCAGCCAGGCCTCCTACACAGGAAGTAAAAGCCGCTATAAACAAAAGAAGGTAAAATGCAATGCCGATTATATGGCCCCCCGGCAACCCCTCCAGCATTCTTGGAAATGCAACAAAAGAAAGCTGGCTACCGGTATCCGGCGCTATGCCGAAAGTGAAAACAATGGGGAAAACCATCAGGCCGGCAATTATAGATATAGAGGAATTGGTAAAAGCCACTGCCGAGGATGAGGTCAGTTTGTTAAAGTGTTTGGGGGTATGGCTTCCATAGGCAAACAGCAGCCCCTGCCCGATGGCCAGTGAATAAAATGCCTGAGAAGCTGCCATGCGCCAGACATTGGGCTCAAGCAGGCCTTCCGGGTCAAAGCTCAGGTAAAACTGTCGGGCTTCACCGGCTCCGGGAAGAGTCTGGGTATATACAGCAAGGCCAACTACAATAATAACCAGCATGGGTAACAGATATTTACTGGTGCGTTCAAGACCACTGATGCCTCTTAACAACACCATGAAGCAAAGAACTGCTATTGCCAGCAGTAGCCAGAGTGAAGCAAAGCCTGAAGTAAATTCATCAAACGGTTTTAAATCCAGCCGGATGGCATCAACAGCATAGCCAAGTGTCCAGCCACTAATCACCAGATAATAGCTCATGATAAGTGCCAACAATAGAATAAGGAACTTGCCAAACCACGGCCCCCATTTTGAGTTTACTTTGCGAAAAACCCCAACAGCACCTCTTTGGGCAAGCCCTCCGGCGCTGGTTTCCAGCACATGCAGTGCTATGCCTATAGTCAAAACGCAGATTATATAGGCCAAAACAAAAACGCCGCCACCATTTTCCCCCGCCATGTAGGGAAACCTCCACAGATTACCAAGGCCTACAACCATGGCTATAGAAGTCAAAATATAAGCACGCTGAGAAGTCCAGGTAGGACGGGACGGCATCCCGGCAGCCACCTGGGGCATTGCACAATTATTAACAGGTTTATCCATAGAAAATACCCGGGTTATTTTTCCAATCAGGTTACCAGAAATTATGTAAAACCGGCAAGGTTTCAGCATGGCTGGTGTCGGAACAGGTCACGCAGTGTGTCTACCGCAATCTTAATAAACGTGCATTGATTGCCACAATAACAGTACTTGCCGACATCAGGATGGCACCGGCAGCCGGACTCAATAAAACCCCGACACCAAACAGAACACCGGCCGCCAGGGGTATAGCAACAACATTGTAGCCGGTAGCCCAGCCTAAATTCTGTACCATTTTATTGTAGGTGGTTTTAGCCAGCTTGATCACTGCTACCACATCTTTGGGGTTGCTTTTAACCAGTATAATGTCAGCCGTCTCCATGGCTACATCTGTACCGGCGCCAATGGCTATACCGACATCTGCCTGAGCCAGGGCCGGGGCATCGTTGACACCATCACCGGTCATGGCCACTGTCATGTTTCGTGATTGAACCTCTTGAATCCTGGCTGCCTTTTGTTCCGGTAACACTCCGGCAAAGTACTCATCCAGGCCGACTTCTTCAGCCCCCCACCGAGCAACTTCTTTATTATCACCGGTTAGCATCATACAGTGGATACCCATCTGCTTGAGTTCGGTAATAGCCTCTTTTGACTCGGGCCGTATGATATCAGCTAAAGCAATAGCTCCTTTGAGCTGGCCCTCTATCAGAACAAAAACGACTGTCTTGCCTTCAGTGAAGGCTTCATCAATGGG
>PWTP01000114.1 GCA_003563865.1 Dehalococcoidia bacterium | reverse complement strand
ACAGGTAATCGAAGTTGGTGAATCGGTTGCCTCAAAACCTGTCATAGTAGGGGGGAGGCTGGTTGTGGCTACTGAAAATGGCAAAATTTATTCTATAGATACTGATTCGAACCAAAGAATAGAGTTAAGAAACCTTGACACCCAGCTGGTAGCTCCATTGGGCACCGATGGTGAAGTAGTTTTTGTGCATTCTGTTCGTAATAATGAAGTTCTAGCCCTTAACCCGGAAACAGGGGCTTTGTATTGGTCAACATCCATTAACTAGTAACTTATTAAGGTGAGGTAGCTTTCAGTTGGATATAGGAGCAATTTGGGCCCTTATCATCCTCAAGCCGATGATAAACAGCTTGATATCACTCTCCGATGTGCTTTGGGGGAGTTTTGGGTTAACCATAATTGCATTGACACTTATTGTCAGAGGGGTAATGTATCCCCTGACTCTCAAACAGTTAAGGGCTACCAAGGCTATGCAATCTCTGCAGCCGAAACTGGCGGCCTTACAGAAGAAACATGGAGCTGATAAGCAGAAATTAGCTCAGGAGCAGATGCAGCTATACAAGGAATCCGGTGTTAGCCCTGCCGGGTGCCTGCTGCCGATGCTTATTCAGATGCCCATCTGGATTGCTCTTTATCAGGCCATTATTCGTGTAATGGCAGTCAATCCTGAGAGCTTTTTAAACCTTTCTCACTATTTGTATGGGTGGAACGTTGTATATGAGGCCTTGCCTCTTGATAACACTTTCTTGTGGCTGAATCTGGCCACTCCTGATTTCCTGCTGGCGTTACTGGTTGGTGGTTCCATGTGGGTCCAGCAAAAAATGATGCAGGCTCCACCTACACCCGGTGTACCTGCGGTTAAATCGCAAGCACAAACCATGCTGGTTATGATGCCGCTCATGTTTACTTTCCTGTCGATGTCCTTCCCAAGTGGCTTAGCGTTGTACTGGGTGACGTCTAATGTAATCAGTTTTGTTATGCAATACTTTATTAGCGGCTGGGGAGGCTTGGCACCGTTAAAAGACAAGCTTTTCAAGCGAATCGACCGGCTAATCAAAGGCAAGGAGGACCAGGGCTGGAAAAGCCGTTTTTCTACACCCGAAAGTGTAGAAGTTGTAACTGACACTACTACTTCTGAGGAAAAAATACAGGAGAATGATAGTGGGCAAACCGAAAAAGTAGATACCGACCAGCCGGCTTTAAAACCGGGGTTTACCCCAAAAAAAGAAAAAAGTAAAGCAAAAGGAAAAAAAGGCAAGCGAAAAAAACGCAAATAATGGTCTTAATTACAGGAGGCCACTGAGCAATGTTTAATCTGCCGGATACAAGCGAAGAAAAAATAGCATTCATACAGGAAACCATTGAGCATCTTTTAGATATGATGGGCATAGTGGCTGCGGCTGAGCACAAAGAAGATGCAGTGGTTCAGGAAATAGAACGAGATCCACGTCCATTGATTTTTGATATTGACTGTTCCAATCCGGGTATATTAATCGGACGTGGAGGCCAAACCCTGGAATGCCTGCAATACATAGTCCGCAATATTATAAGCAGTAAATCACAAGCCGACATCCCTCCAATTGTTTTGGATGTTAGTGGTTATAAACAAAGGCGTTACCAGTTCTTGAGAGATTTGGCCCAACGCATCGCTGACCAGGTGGTCGAGACCGGGAACCCCTTCACTTTTGAACCCATGTCGGCCTATGAACGGAGGATTGTTCATACAGCCTTAAATGATGATAGCCGGGTGATTACTGAAAGCAACGGGGTCAACGAAGAACGCAGGGTTGTTGTTAAAACTGCCCCGGATAGCTAATTGTTGTTTTGATACCAGGCTGTGATTTATGTTACTCTATTAGCCTGTAATAGCAATGACGGAGAAGAGTAGGGAACAAATAAGCGTTTCAGCGATTCGGGTAAGGTGTGAGCCGATACGTTTAAACTCCTGAAAAATCACTCTCGAGCTGCCAGCAGAACAGCTTTTTGTAAAGCTCAGTAAATCTGGCCGGAATAGTCATCCGTTATCGTCGACAAGAAGGTTTATGTTATAAACTTTCATTGAGCGCCCCGGTATAACTTCGGGGAAGCGGGGTGGTACCGCGGGAAATAAATACCCGTCCCTGTTAACAACATGGGGCGGGGTTTTTTATTAGAAAGGAAAAATTTATGATGCATGTTTTTAAGCCGGTAGATACCAGAATCAGTTTTCCTGGCCAGGAGGTAGAAATGCTTGATTTCTGGAAAAAACAGCAAGTGTTTGAGAAAAGCATTTCTTGCAGGAAAGAAGGGCCACGTTTTGTCTTTTATGAGGGGCCGCCAACTGCCAATGGCAACCCTGGCATTCATCATGCCATCTCCAGGATTTTTAAGGATTTAATACCACGTTATAAAACCATGAAAGGTTATTACGTTCCCAGGATTGCTGGTTGGGATACGCATGGCCTGCCGGTTGAGCTAGAGGTAGAGAAAGAGCTCGGTTTCAAATCTAAGGCTGATATAGAAAATTTTGGTATCGCCCGGTTTAACCAAAAATGCAGGCAAAGTGTTTTCAAATATCTTAAAGAGTGGAATGCTTTCACTGACCGCATAGGTTTTTGGCTGGACCTCGATAATGCTTATATAACCATGGAAAATGATTACATAGAGAGCTGCTGGTGGGCAATTAAGGTCATGTGGGACCAGGGCCTGGTTTACCGTGGTTATAAAACAGCAGCCCATTGTCCTCGTTGTGGGACATCACTAAGCTCACATGAGGTGGCGCTGGGCTATGAAGAAGATACTGTAGATCCATCAATTTACATAAAGTTTAGAATGACCGAACAGGCAGCCGGGAGCCTGGTAGGGCAAAAAATCAAAAAACCGGTTTTTT
>PWTP01000038.1 GCA_003563865.1 Dehalococcoidia bacterium | reverse complement strand
GCTTCAGCACTGGCTTCCTTGCTGGCTTTGGCAGTGGTTTTGCGTTTGGTGGTCGTTGCCTTCTTAGCTTTTGGCTTATCTTCAGCATCTGCCGGGGCAGCTGCAGCCTTTTCTTCTGCTTTCACTGGTTCTGCCCTGGTGGCACTTTTACTTTTAGCCGGTTCCGGTTTTTCATCTGAAGGCTCTGAAACCTCTGGTTTATCAGTTGTTGTATCTGATGTGGTTACCGGTGTCTCACTTACAGCTTCAGGAGCACTTTCAGTTTCTTGTTGTGGTTCGATTGCCGGTATTTCTTCTTCCTGCTGGGGCAACACATCACCACGGTACAACCATACCTTTATGCCGATTCTACCCATCATTGTATGGGCTTCTGTGAATCCGTAATCAACATCAGCCCGCATGGTGTGCAGGGGAACCCGCCCCTGATGCATAACTTGGCTTCGGGCTATTTCAACACCACCGAGCCTGCCTGCACAATTAATCTTGATGCCTTGTGCACCGGCTTGCATGCTGCGGAAAAGGGCTTGCTTCATGGCGCGACGGTAAGCGACACGTCTTTCAATTTGTTCAGCCAGCGATCTGGCCACCAGATATGCATCCATTTCAGGCTGACGTATTTCCTGGACGTTTAACTGAATTTTCTTACCGATTAATTCTTCAAGAGCTCGGCGTGTTTCGTCAACACGCTGGCCACCCCGGCCAATAACTATACCGGGCCGAGCTGTATGGATAGTAACAATTATTTTGTTAGCCGGCCTTTCTATTTCTATCATAGAAACGCCAGCATCTCCATAACGGTTGTGAATAGCTTTACGAAGCGCCATATCCTCATGCAGATACTCAACGTAATGTTTGTCGGTATGCCATTTGGATTGCCAGTCACGGACAATCCCGAGTCTAAACCCAATAGGGTGAACTTTGCGTCCCATTAAGCCTCCTGCTCGCTGACAACAACTGTTATGTGGCTGGAGCGTTTAAGAATAGCCCCGGCACGGCCTCTTGATTTTGCCCGGAAGCGTTTCATCATCTGAGCATCATCAGCAAAAATAGTAACAATTTTTAATTCAGACGGTTCCATTTGATAATTATGTTCGGCATTTGCAACAGCCGATTTTATAACTTTCGATACAACCCGGGCGTGTGGAGTTGGTGCAAACTTTAACATCTCCATAGCATACATAGCCGACTTACCGCGAACATTATTAATAAGCGGCCTCAGCTTGCGAGCCGAAATCCCGGTATCTTTTGCTACAGCTTTAACTTTCATCTTTTAGCCTGATTATCTCTTACCTTTTTCTGATTTAGTTACATGTCCCCGGAAGGTGCGAGTGGGAGCAAATTCACCTAACCTGTGGCCTACCATGTTTTCTGTGATAAAAATCGGAACATGCCTTCTCCCGTCATGTACGCCAACCGTAAGCCCGACCATTTCCGGAACAATAGTTGACCACCGTGCCCATGTTTTAATAATAACCCTTTCTTTAGAACGGCTAACGGCAGTTACTTTTTTCATCAGTTTCTCGTCAACTGCCGGCCCTTTTTTAATTGATCTTGACATTTATATTATTTACCTCTCCGTTTGACAATCAGCCTATCTGAAGGTTTGTTCTTCCTGGTTTTGTACCCCAGAGCAGGTTTACCCCATGGGGTTTTTGGTCCGGGCATTCCTATAGGAGACCTGCCTTCTCCGCCACCGTGTGGGTGGTCGCTGGCATTCATAGCCGAACCTCTCACTGATGGCCTCATTCCCTTCCAGCGTTTCCTACCGGCTTTGCCCATTTTAACATTCTGGTGGTCTACGTTGCCGACCTGGCCAATGGTGGCCATACAGTTTGCCAGCACTTTTCGCATTTCACCGGATGGCAGTCTTAAGAAAACATAATTACCTTCTTTTCCCATAATCTGAGCAGTTGCACCTGCGCTACGCACTATCTGGCCACCACGCCCGGGTGTAAGTTCAATGTTATGTACCTGGGTGCCATTTGGCATATCGCCCATAGGCATACTATTGCCGGTTTTATATTCAGCATCAGAACCGGCCTTTATTGTGTCACCAACATTTAAGCCATTGGGAGACAGAATATAACGCTTGTCTCCATCGGCATAGAATATCAATGCCAGCCTGGCTGAGCGGTTGGGGTCATATTCAATTGCTGCTACTCTGCCCGGTACGCCGGTTTTATCTCTTTTAAAATCTATTACCCTGATCATTTTCTTTGAGCCGCCACCCCGGTGGCGAACAGTCATTCTGCCCTGATTATTACGGCCGGCTTGTCTTTTGGCAGCCTTTAACAGGCTTTTTTCCGGTTTATCTTTAGTAATATCATCATATGAAAGGCCAATAAAACCCCTTCGTCCGGGTGATGTTGGCTTACTTTGTTTTAAATTCATTGTTTATGCGTTCTCCTTACCTATACGCCTTCAAACAGCTGTATACTCTGGCCTTCCCGTAAAGTCACAACCGCTTTTTTTCGTGAGGGCTCCTGGGTAATATTCCTGCCCATACGGCGCTTTTTGCCATGCATATTCATTACATTAACGCTTAACACATTCACTTTGAATGCTGTTTCTACTGCACGCTTGATTTCCCATTTATTGGCTTTATTGGCAACGATGAAGCAATACTTTCCGTCCTGCTGGAGAATTGTGCCCTTTTCTGTTACCAGTGGCTTGCATAATACTTGATGAAGGTTCATTTAGCCTTCTCCTCCAACAGCGACCCCTTCACCCCAAAGGGCTTCTACCTGACGCAGTGCTGTTTCGGTAATCAGAAGTTTCTTGTACTTCATAATATCGGCAACATTAAGCTGCCTGGCTTTTATTGTCTTAACACCCGGTATATTACGGGCTGATTTTATAACATTGTTATCTGCGTTTTCT
>PWTP01000113.1 GCA_003563865.1 Dehalococcoidia bacterium | reverse complement strand
CCAGGTGGGCTTTATGGTTGCTGCAGTCGGCCTTGGTACGCAACTTGCAATCAACGGGGCTGTAGCCCTTGCTTTTACTAATATTCTTTATAAAACCCTGCTTTTTATGGGCACCGGAGCTGTGCTTTATGCAACCGGCAAAAGCAAGTTAACTGAACTTGGAGGGTTATATAAATTGATGCCGGCAGCATTCGTGCTCTATATGGTAGGAGCAGTATCAATATCCGGTTTCCCTTTGTTTAGCGGGTTTGTAAGCAAGGGCATGGTTGTTTATGCTGCTGAAGTCAGTCATATTTTACCGGTATTTATATTACTGATGATAGCCTCTGTAGGTACTTTTGTGAGTGTAGGCTTGAAGTTGCCTTACTTTACCTGGTTTGGTAAGAATAACAAGCTGACTGTAAATACTTTGCCTGTCGGGATGTATCTGGGTATGGGGTTGACTGCATTTAGCTGCCTGTTTATCGGTGTTTATCCGGCAATTCTATATAATATATTGCCATATCAAGTTGATTACCAGCCTTACACCGTAGCTCATTTATGGGAAACAGGGTCAATCCTTATATTTACCGGGCTTATTTTCTGGTTGCTGGTAAATAAGATAAAACCAAAGCAGGGGATCATATTGGACTTTGACTGGTTTTACCGCCGGCCGGCACCATTAGCCCGTAAAATATTTGTTGATAGCCCTGCATACATGTTTGGCAAAGCTGAACAAGCAAGTGGTATTATAGTGAGCCAGCTGGTGAAATTCGGAGCTAACCCGGTGGGCCGAGTTGTATGGTATAGTAAAAATCTCGGCAAAATAATTACAAACAAACACCAATTATCCGAAGAACCATATGAGTTTGATCCTCACAGATACCGGACTCCGCTTGGCTTTATGGTTATAATGGTAATGCTCGGGTTTGTTGTAATTGCTTTACTGAGTTTGCTCTCCGGTTCTTAAAGCCGGGAAATTGACAGTTTTTTATCAAATATTGTAAAGTTATCGAACGGCAGGCTTTTACCGTAGCTTTGTATCTGTGCCAGGCACCAGATCATATTCTACAGGTTTCAAACTATACATAACTGATACAGGAGGAAAATATACAACAGCATGTCAAATAATTTGGATACTCAGGTGTTTGAAGAAAATCCCTTTGAGATAGTTAAGCGGCAGATACAGATTTCGGCCGATATTTTAAAACTGGATCCTCAGGAAGTTGAGATTCTCAAAAACCCCATGCGAGAAATACAGGTGTCTTTACCGGTTCGTATGGATGACGGATCGGTAAAAGTTTTTAAAGGCTTCAGGGTTCAGCATAATTACGCCAGAGGACCCGGAAAAGGTGGTTTGCGGTTTCATCCCCAGGAGACTTTGGATACGGTGCGGGCACTTGCTTCCTGGATGACCTGGAAGACAGCCTTGCTGGATTTGCCGCTTGGGGGCGCAAAAGGAGGGATCGTTTGCAACCCGAAAGAAATGTCCTGTGGAGAACTGGAACGTTTGAGCCGGGCATATGTAAGAAGCATACATCCGTTTATCGGGCCCGACAAGGATGTCCCTGCGCCTGATGTGTATACCAATCCTCAAATCATGGCCTGGATGGCAGACGAGTATTCGGTTATATCAGGCAAACCGCAGTTTGGAGTTATTACCGGAAAGCCACTGTGTATTGGCGGGTCACCCGGTAGGGGAGACGCAACAGCCAGAGGTGGTATGTATACTATCCGGGAAGCAGCCAAAGAGTTGGGCATTGATCTCAGCAAGGCAACCGTTGCCATACAGGGCTATGGCAATGCCGGATACTATGCCGGACGCCTGTGCCGGGATTTATTCGGTGCCAGAATTGTGGCGGCCTGCGATAGCCAGGGAAGTGTATATGCCGAATGTGGAATCGATCCGGATGAGGCATATAGCTGCAAGTGTGAAACAAAATCGGTTTGTAACCTCCCGGGAGTCGAGACCATTTCTGGCGATGACATACTCGAACTGGATGTGGATGTTCTGATACCCGCAGCCATGGAGAATGTTATAACCGGACATAACGCCGGCCGGATAAAAGCTAAAATTGTTGCCGAACTGGCCAACGGCCCTACCACTCCTGAAGCTGACGACATATTGTATGCAAATGGTGTTCACGTTATACCGGACTTTTTGTGTAATGCCGGTGGTGTAACCGTTTCCTACTTTGAAATGGTGCAAAATTTCTATATGTACCGCTGGGAAGAAGCTGAAGTACATGAAAAACTCGATAAAAGAATTTCGGCTGCATACCAGTCGGTACTAAGCGCCAGTAAGCAATACAATATTAATATGCGCCAGGCAGCTTATGTAGTCAGTCTTAAAACAGTCTTGGAGGCTATGAAAATAAGGGGTTGGGTTTAACATAATTAAGAGAACCATGTAGAAGAAAAAGCAACAGGTTAACACTCGAAAAGATGTTATGGATCATATTTGAACCATAACATCTTTTTTGTCTATTTTTACCGGATAAATCTGTAGAGCCCTGGGTTTTTTAAAGGCCTTGCCAATGGCCAGAGTTAAACCTCCAAAATCGGTCCATTGTATGACGCTGCCGGTTTTCAGGTCGAATTTGGATTTATGTACCGGGCAGGTGATTACATGCCCATCAAGACTGCCTTTTGAAAGGTTGCCACCCATGTGAGGGCACTTGTTGTCGGCAGCATAAAAATTATCTTCCTCCCGGGCAATCACAATCTCCCTGCCGGCAACATTTACTCGTTTCATTTGGCCGCTTTGTAGTTCATCAGTAGCAATAGCCTTATAATATTCAGCCATTTGTGTTGACCCTCCTTATTCGTATCCGGTAAAAGCATCAACTTTAATCAGCTTTTCCGGAATTTTGAGCTCCAATATCTGGTGGTAGATATTACTTAACAT
>PWTP01000162.1 GCA_003563865.1 Dehalococcoidia bacterium | reverse complement strand
GAAGCCCTCAGCAAAAATATAGAAACAGTAGTAGCTCGATTAACGAATCGGGAGCGTCAAATATTGAGCTATATTGCCGATGGGAATTCAAATAAAAAGATTGCCCGTATCCTCACAATAAGCGAACAAACCATAAAGAACCATGTCAGTGCCATAATGCGTAAATTAAATGCCAATGACCGTGCGCATGCGGTCGTGCTGGCAATACGCCGCGGACTCATAAATATTGAGGAAAATGCTTAAGAGTTAAGATTTATGATATTATGGGAGCATTATGACGGTAAATGAAGCCAGACAAGGAACAAAATTAACCACCCTGATTGGTAAAATCAGCCAGTATTTTGAAACGCGCGGTTTTGATGTTGCCCGGGGTGCCAGCCTGAAAGGCAAATCCGGCGTTCACCATCGCTTCGATTTACTGGCTCAGCGTGATGACGGTTTCACCCAACAGGTAATAGCTATCCTTGTACTTGAAAACGAATTGCTGGAAAAGGCAGAAGAAACCATTTTTAGTTTTGCCAATAAGACTTTTGATACCGGCATTAAATACCGGATTATGGTTTCTGAAGGCAAATTAACCCAGGCGATCAAGGACCTGGCTCTAAAACAGCGTGTAAATGTTATTGAAGGCAGTGAAGTGGATACCCTGCTGGCTGACGCCGTACCGGTTAAAGCCGGTGCCGGGCCTTTAAGGTTTGAAACGCGCCATCAGCTTATGGATTCTCTTAAAGAAATGGGTTACCGGGTTGAAGTGGATGCCCGCCTTCAGGGACGCAGCGGAGTTGAATATAGCTTTGATATGCTTGCATATGGAGATGGCAGCGGTATGGGTCACACACTGGGCATCGATATTCTTTCCGGCGGGCAAGAAATCAACCTTAATAACATTTCTCTCTTTGATACCAAGGCATACGATGTTGGGCTGGATGACAAGATAGTTGCCCTTGAGGACACCGGCCTTACCAGCGCTGCCCGCCGGTTTGCCGAACACCAGGGTATTAAAGTGATTGAATTAAAAACCCCTTCTTCAAAGGCAGCTACCGATAAAGGGCCTGATAAGCCTCCTGAAGGTTACAAAAAACCGGGCAGTGAAACTCAGAAGACCTTAAGGCAGGGGGTGCAACCCGAGGCCATTCAGCTTATACCGGAGGTTCTTGCCCGCCGGTATACGGCCGTTCCAATGGCTGTTAAAGGTAAAACCCTGGAAGTAGCCATGGCCGACCCGACGGATATCCTGGCGCTTGAAGCATTTTCAATACAGAGCAAAATGCGGGTCAAGGCGATAGCTGCAACCGCTAAAGAAGTAAGAGAAGCCATTGATTTCAACTATAAAGCATACGGGGAAATTGAAAGTCAGATTTCTTCAATTCATTATGGGAGACCGCGAGATGAAGAGAAATTCGATCCTGAAGCAGCAGTTGATGCTCCACTGGCAAGGGCATTAAACCTTATTATAGAAGAAGCCATTAAGGCCAGGGCGTCGGACATCCATATAGAACCCCAGGAAAAAAGAGTGCGCGCCCGCTACCGCATTGATGGTACCCTGCACGATGTCATGAGCCTGCCATTAGACATTCATTCAGCTCTTATTTCACGTATTAAAATCATGGCAAATTTGAATATCGCCGATCATTTTCGTGCTCAAGACGGGCAATTTAATACCAAAACTACAGGTAGAGATATTGATGTTCGCGTAGCTATTTCACCCACAATCCACGGTGAGATGGCAGTGTTAAGATTGCTCGATAAAAGTACTGCCACACTTGAACTTTCAGAGCTTGGCATGCTGCCGGAAACACATGAGAAATATAATAAACTGCTCAGAGTGCCCTATGGCATGATCCTTATCAGCGGACCGACCGGAGCGGGCAAAACTACCACACTTTATGCATCAGTCAATTCGTTGGATAGTCAAAGCCGTAAAATTATAACCATTGAAGACCCGGCTGAGTACCGCTTTGATGATATTAACCAGATACAGGTTAACATTCAGGCAGGTATAACCTTTGCCAGTGGCCTAAGATCGATTTTAAGACTTGACCCCGATGTTATCCTGGTAGGTGAAATTCGGGATGCAGAAACAGCCAATATTGCAGTACAGGCTGCATTAACCGGCCACCTGATGCTTTCTTCCATTCATGCCAATGATACCATTGGTGTTCTTTTCCGCTTGATAGATCTTGGAGTCGAGCCTTATCTTATTTCATCATCCATGATAGGTGTAGCTGCCCAGCGCATGGTCCGCCGTATTTGCCCTGACTGTGTACAGGTAGTTGAGGCCCCGCTGGTTGAACAAATGGCTTATGAAAAAGCTATCGGAGTTAAGCGCACAAAGTTTCCTTATGGTGCCGGTTGTAAAACCTGTGCATATACGGGATACCGCGGTCGTACCGTAATTTTAGAATTGCTTAATATGAGTGATAATATCCGGCGCATGCTGATAAAAGGAGCCAGTACCACCGATCTGCATGAGCAGGCAGAGAAAGAAGGCATGGTTACCATGCTTAAAGATGGCATGCTAAAAGTGCAGGCCGAAATTACTACACCCTCTGAAATATTACGCAGTGCATTTACTGCTGAGACCATGTGAGGAATACCATAAATGGATTTTTCGTACGTAGCTTATTCAAAAGATAAAAAACTGATAAAGGGCAAGGTTTCGGCTCAGGATATCGATTCTGCCCGCAACCTTATTTACCATGGTGGTTACAGCCTGGTTAGCATTAAGCCGGCCTTTTCCATGGACTGGAGCAAGCTGAATTTTTCGCTCACGCCGGTTAAACCTAAAGAAATTGTTATGTTTTCACGCCAAATGGCACTTTTAATTGAGTCCGGCACCGATATTGTTGCTGCACTCGAGCTTTTGCAAAATCAGGTATCTGATAAAACATTAAGGCAGGTTATTGG
>PWTP01000032.1 GCA_003563865.1 Dehalococcoidia bacterium | reverse complement strand
TAAAGCTAAATCAGCCTTGTGTTTCAAAATGCACAAGGCTGATTTGTTATAATGGCAAGAAACTATCTAAACAGGAGGCATTTTGATGAAAGTTTTATCCAGAGAAGAACTCACCACCTTGATTGGGATTCAGCAGGATCCGTCAGTTTCTATCTATATGCCTACCCACCGGTCAGGAGATACCGATCAGGATCCAATCAAGTTAAGGAATTTACTCAGACAGGCAGAAAACCACCTGGTTAAATATGGACTTCGTTCAACAGACGCTAAAGAAATACTCGTACCAGTTCGAAAGTTACTACCTGATCCGCATTTCTGGCAGCACCAGGGTGATGGTTTAGCCCTCTTTTTTTCAAAAGGGATATTCAAATATTACCAGCTTCCCCGTAAATTTCAGGAGCTGGTAGTCGTTACAGAGCGCTTTCATATAAAGCCGCTTCTGCCGCTGTTTAGCCAGGATGGAATTTTTTATGTTCTGGCAATAAGCCAGAATCAGGTAAGGTTGTTTCAATGCAGCCGCTTCTATGTTCAGCAGATAACACCTGAAGAAGTGCCGTCAAGCCTTTCCGAAGCCTTAAAGTACGATCAACCGGAAAAACAGCTCCAGTTTCATAGCGGGGAACAGGGTGGTGGAGCTGCCATATTTCATGGCCATGGCACCAGTAAAAATTACGATAAGTCTAATATTTTACGCTTTTTCCATAAAGTAGACCGTGGCCTGGGTAAGGTGCTGAGAGAAGAAAAAGCTCCCCTGGTAATTGCGGCAGTTGATTATCTTCATCCTATTTACCGTAAAGCAAATTCCTATAAGCATCTAACGGATAAAGGAATTACCGGCAATCCGGATGAAGCAAGTGAGAAAGAGTTACAGGAAAAGGCATGGGCAATTGTAGGGCCTTATTTTGAAAAAGGCCGGGTTGAGAAATTAAACGAATACCATGAGGCAACCACCCCGGGCCTTGCCATCGATGATGTTAAAAGAGCAGCTGAGGCTGCTTATAATGGCCAAATATCGACCTTGTTTGTTGCCAGTGGTATACAACAATGGGGGCTGTTTGATGGCAAAAGCCGAACCGTCAGGCTGTATAATGAAGAGAAGCCCGGAACGCAAGACATTTTGGATTTTACAGCAGTTCATACGCTTGCCAGGGGTGGAGCAGTGTATGTGCTTGAACCTGATTTAATGCCCGGAAAAACATCGGTGGCAGCGCTGTTGAGGTATGCTCAAGCTTAGTTCTCAGGTTTAGCTGCCAGTGTGGGCCGGGTATTACTAGCCAATGGCATCATTATTTAAAACTGCCGATCCTCGTGTATAATAAGAGTCACACGTCCTTAAATTTTTTAACCAGGCCCTCCCCTGCGCGGTAGATCATGTTTGGCATGTGCATGTTACTCGGCTGTTAATAGATGCCGATATAACAGTCATGTCAAACAAAGCTGTTGGCGGGTGGAATCAGCACATGTTAATTAATTTGGCATGCTATTTTAAGTATAAAGGCAGGATTGCAACTTACATGAACCAGCGCAGTGATATAAGAAATATAGCCATTATCGCCCATGTTGACCATGGCAAGACCACCCTGGTGGATGCCGTGCTCAAGCAAAGCAAGGTGTTTCGAACTAACCAGGTAGTGGGCGATTTAATTATGGACAGTAATGCCCTTGAGCGTGAAAAAGGGATTACTATTATGGCCAAAAACACTGCCATAGTTTACAAAGATGTTAAGATTAATATTATAGATACCCCCGGCCATGCAGATTTCAGTGGTGAAGTAGAGCGAGTCATCAGCATGGCAGACGGAGTTCTGCTGCTGGTGGATTCTATCGAAGGCCCCATGCCCCAAACCAAACTGGTTCTGCGTCATGCTCTTAAAAGAGGGCTGGCAACTATAGTAGTAATCAATAAAATTGACCGGCCGGATGCACGCATTGCAGAAGTGATTCAGCTGGTTCAGGATCTGTTTTTGGAACTTGCCACCCGTGATGACCAGCTTGATTTTCATGTGATTTATGCCAGTGCCAAAGAGGGCTTTGCGGTAACCAGGCCGGATATGCCGGGTAGAGATATTACTCCTTTGCTTGATTGTATTCTGGCTAATGTTCCACCTCCCAGGATTGAAAGCGGTCCGTTTAAGATGCTAGTTTCCAACCTGGATTACGACAGCCACAAAGGCCAAATAGTTATTGGCCGGATCTTGAGAGGCAAGCTTGCCCCGCGTGAAACTGTTGTAAAGCTGAACCCGGGTGGTGGCACAGACCGCTTTGACATTGCGGAGGTATTTACCCATCTGGGGCTTAAACGGGTAAAAGTCGAGCAGGTAGAAGCCGGAGACATAGTAGCTATCACCGGCATTGAAAAAGCCAGTATCGGTGATACCATAGCAGACCCGGATGAACCAAGCGCCCTTGAAGGCATAGAGATTGGTGAGCCCACCATAGAGATGACTTTTGGAGTGAACACTTCACCCTTTGCCGGCCGGGAAGGGCGTTATTGTACTACCCGGCAGCTTCGGTCACGGCTGCTTAAAGAGCTTGAAACAAACCTCAGCCTGAGGGTGCAGGACACCGACAGTCCGGACACCTTTCTGGTTAAAGGCAGGGGTGAGCTGCATCTGGCTATTTTGGTTGAAACCATGCGGCGTGAAGGCTATGAATTTGAAATATCCAAGCCGGAGGCCATAACCAAACTGGTTGATGAAAAACTGGTTGAGCCGGTTGAAGTTTTAACTATTAACACCCGTGAAGAATATATAGGAATTTTAACCGAAATACTGAGCAAGCGTCAGGCTCAGATGCTGGATATGGGCAATGATGAGCAGGGCAATGTGCACCTGGTTTTCCAGATACCTACCAAAGGCCTGCTCGGTTTCCGCAGTTCTTTTCTTACTTCAACCCGTGGAGAGAGCAC
>PWTP01000133.1 GCA_003563865.1 Dehalococcoidia bacterium | reverse complement strand
TTAATAATTGTTACCCGTAAATATGTTGAATGGTTATTCGGTTTTTAACGCTGAGACAAGATTAGAGCTAAGCTCATGAATAATTTCGGCGTCATATTGCTCAATATTGCCTGCATCACACAGCTTGGCAAGTTCAGGATCGATTGGTATTTGCCCCAGCAACGGAGCCTCGGCTGATTCTGCAGTCTGCAGCCCGCGGCTTTTACCAAATATTTCAATTTTTTTGTCGATTTCCGGCACATACAGGTAGCTCATATTTTCCACTACGCCCAGCACCTTCTTTTCCATCTTGGAGGCCATGTTTATAGCCTTTTTAACAATCAAGTCTACCAGGTCCTGCGGCGTATATACTACTATAACCCCTGAAATAGGGAACGATTGCATTACCGTTAAAGGGGCATCAGCAGTTCCGGGCGGTAGATCGATAATAAGATAATCCAACTTGCCCCATAACACATCGTCTCCAAATTGCCTGATGGTGTTGGCAATAAGTGGGCCTCGCCAGATTACCGCTTCATTCTCATCAGGTAAAATGAGATTGATAGACATTATTCCGATGCCGGATTTAGACATAACCGGGAGTATTCCACTTTCGTTGCCACTTGGTGGAACATTTACCCCAAACATCTTGGGTATACTGGGGCCGGTAATGTCGGCATCAAGTATGCCTACGCTATGTCCTTTGCGCTTAAGAGACATAGCCACCAGGGCTGTTACCAGGGATTTACCAACACCGCCCTTACCACTCATAATTGCAATAATAGATGTTATCTGATTCAAGTCCTTTGGTTTGAGCGGAGTAAACTCAACACTTACTTCGCCGGCTTCTTCCATTTCTTCAAAAGCTTTATCAATTTTATTTTTTAATAAAGCCTGGGTAGGAGGCACCAGTGCTGTCGAGGCAAGTTTGATATCCACTTTCCCGTTCGAAATATTAACCGCCTGCACCAGATTAAGCCCGTTTATGTCGCGCTCGGTGCCTGGAACCATAATGGATCCAAGCTTTTGGGTAATTGTTTCTTCGCTGATCATCCTTTAAAACTCCTGCTATTTATTATCTTCTCTTCATTATATTCCAAATAGGTATGTTTATGCACTATTTGCTCTTTGTTCCGGCAAATTTGCTTGACATGAGGTTCGAGGTGTATGATAGATTGTAATTGGTAATCGGTATCAAAATTATGAAAGAAGCAATTTTTAAAAGAAAAACCAACCAAAGAGAAGTTATTCTTGATATCGTTCGTAATACCAAATGCCACCCCTGCGTGGACAATATTTACGACGAAGCAAGAGAAATAATGCCGCGCATTAGCAAAGGCACGGTTTACCGTAACATAAAACTGCTCAGTCAGGCTGGAATGGTGCTAGAGTTAAGTATTGACCATAATGTGCTTCGTTATGATGGTAGTACCCACACCCATGGCCATCTGCTGTGCGAAAATTGCGGGGCAGTTACTGACATTGAACTAACCTCTGTATCTGAACTCGAACAACAGGTGAAACAGCAGGGCTATAAGATAAATAACACTATTGTTGAGTTTTACGGCTTATGCACCAAATGCAATATAAAAAAAGACAACCATTCCAATTAATATTATCAATACAATTTATATGTAGTGAAAAAGGAGCAATCCAGCTCATTCCGGTAACCCGGCCGGATATTAACGTGGCCATCTATTAACCTTACTTTTATTTTCTAAACAAAACAGATTATAATAAACATACAAGGCATTTAACAGCCAAACCATTTAAGTGATTTTAGGAGTTATATAAAATTTTTGATCTGTTTGCTCGCATACAAAAAGTGCTGCGTTACGCACTTTTCAGCGCAGTTGCATTCGCCTTTGCCGGTATGATGCTGGGTTTCATGCATGACAGCGAAGAACCCTGGTTGTGGTATACCGGCTTTACGTTAATAGGCGCTTTTGCCGGAGCTGGCTTTGCTTTCATAATCGGGCGGCGCAAACAGATTATTAAACTGTTTTTTGCCGGAGCTCTTGCTGGTTTATTGACCTGGTGGCTGATAAGCACATCAGAATATGATACCTGGATTCAAATGACAATACTTGGAGCTGTTGCCGGCGCATTTCTTGGACTAGCTTTTGGAATGCTCGGCGGTGAAAAGCAAAAACCGCCTCAAAAGCCGGTTGAAAAACCGGTCGAAACGCCCTGGGAATGTGATGAGTGCGGCTGGAAGATCAGCAAGGATGATAATTTCTGCCCCGGTTGCGGAGTTGAATTCGAGTAAGGTCCGGAAGTCAAAGCTGTTCACATATAGTTCATCTACCCACATATAACATCAAATACTTTTAAACCTGCTTAACAACCGGCTTAAAGCGCCTTAATCTTAGTGAATTAGATACCACTGATAACGAGCTTAGTGCCATCGCAGCGGCTGCCATTATGGGGTTTAAGAAACCATACTCTCCCAGAATAAAATGGAAGCCCTCTGGCACTCCGGTCTGCCGAAACACTAAATATAGTACACCGGCTGCAACCGGAATCAGCGCACTGTTATAGGCAAATGCCCAGAAAAGGTTTTGCTTAATCACACGCATTGTACTTTTTCCCAGCATAATCGTGCTAACCAGGCCGGTAGGGTTTCCCTGCATCAGTGTTATGTCTCCGGTTTCAATAGCAATATCAGTACCTGTTCCAATAGCTATACCCACATCGGCTTGGGCAAGTGCAGGTGCATCATTTATACCATCGCCCGCCATGGCGACTTTTTTACCCTGCTCCTGAAGTTGTTTCACTACTTGGGCCTTCTCTTGAGGCAGCACCCCGGCAATTACATGGTCTATCCCTGCTTGCCCGGCTATAGCTTGTGCAGTAGTTTTATTGTCACCTGTTACCATGATTACATCTATGTTCAGTTTTTTTAACCTTGTCATTGCAGCATGACTGTCTGGTTT
>PWTP01000097.1 GCA_003563865.1 Dehalococcoidia bacterium | reverse complement strand
TCTGCCATGGATCGCAGGCGGCTGATTTCGGGACAAAGAGTTACTTTGTAGCTGCCATCTGTGTCAGAAAACAGGTTGGCCCTTCTGAATTCTGTCCAGGCAGAGTGCCTGCCTTTTAGGGATTCGGCAAGCCTGGCTTTGATCGAAAAAAAGGGAGGTCCGTCTTGGCCGGCCATATGTAATATACCGGGAAGGGCCAATTGTAAAAAAGCCATTTCATTAGAAGGTGGTCCTCCCGGTAGGCAGAACACCGGTTTTTGTTTCAGTAGTCCAAATGATATGCCCTTACCAGGGCCCATACGAACACGATTGAATATTTTTTCCCAGCCCATACTATCAAGCACTTTCACTATCAAATCCCGCTCGCTTCCCCAGGCTCCTCCGCTCGTTATAATTGCATCAACCATTGGAAGTATTTTTGTTAGCTCATTTTGGATATCTTTTCTGTTATCATTGGTAATAATTGTAGAGCAGGGGATATTAAATGATGACAACCACGCTTCAGTTGCCACCAGATTACTGGCATAAAGCTGGCCGTCTTTTAATGTCTGACCCGGAGCTACAACTTCGTCACCAATAGCAACAATGGAAACCTTTGGTTTGCGGTATACCTTTATCCGGCTGATACCAGCCGCTGCTAAAAGCCCCAGGCGAGCAGGCAGTAGTGGCTCTCCCCTTTTTAAGATTAAAGCTCCCGCTTTTACGTCTTGTCCGGCATAAAAAACATTTTTACCGTCATCACTAATATTTCTAACATAAACCTCTGTTGATGTTTGAGTGCAAAACTCTTCCGGGATCACAAGCTCGGCCCCGGAAGGGATAGGTGAACCGGCACAGATTTTAACCGCTTGCCCGTTAGAGATATGCCCTTCAAACCTGGAACCGGCAAAGCCGGAACCTATTATTCTTAACACAGCCGGACTTTGCTCAGAGGCGTTGGCTATATCACCGGCTTTAACAGCAAACCCGTCTTTTAGAGATATGTTACCGGTTGGGCTGTCCACCAGAGCGATAACATTTTCTGCAGCAAAATACCCGGTGCATGATTCAAGTGCCAGGGTGTCTATCTTTACATAATATATATTGGAAAGAACCAGCTCAAGGGCTTTATTGAAACCTACATATTCAGTGCCTTCATCTATTTCCTGTATTGTCATTTATTCACCCGGTACTAAATTATGATTGCAGTATAACACCGGGCCGAGGTTTAATAAAGGTTGTAGATGTAATAAAAAAACAATCAACGCCGTATTATTTACTCGGCGTATATCCTTACCGTTGTATTTTTCCTTTTGTTTTTGCTTTCTACATTTACTTCCAGTTCTTCCAGGGCATTTATCAAATCTTCTATGTTTTCCGGTTTAATATTTCGCAAATCAAAATTTATTCCCTTTTCTTTAAGCGATGAATCCATCTGGTTGTAAGCCGACGGAGGTATTATGGAAGTAAGTTTCATTCCGGCTCGCAATAACGAGATCGGAATACGTACATTAACATTTTCATCTTCATCATCAAAATCCCTGCTTTCACCATTTGCCTGGTAGCTGGAATTGGGATTGGTCTTCACAACCACACGAAGATACTTATAGTTCTTGCTCCGGTCGGCTCCTTTAGAATCTTTCGATTCAAACTTATCTTGTTCATTGTCTACCAGAGCAAGCAATTTTTCTGCTTCTTCAGGGGTGATCTTCTTTTCAGACAGCATTTCCAGTATTTTTATTCTACTATTCATTTTATTTTTCCTCCGTTTTATTTAAAATACAGTAGAACCTGGTCTCTACCTTTTATATTTACTTCAAGGCCTTTAAGGGCACATAGTACTGAATATAAGCGTGGCCCGGCCTGCCACAGAAATTTACCCCAGCCGGTAGGCCAGAGAATTACAACCAGTAAAACAATCAAAGGTGATAATGCAAGCCCCAGCAATCCGGCAAATATCCAGACCAGAAACAGCGGAATCCAAAGGTTTATACGATTGCGCTTCTCAACAAGTTTCATTCTCATCAGTAAGGGTGGCATGTTCATTTTTCCAGCCTTTCTATGGCTTCACCGGCAGATATCTCCCCCCTATCCAGTTTGGCTAATACTTCTTCCTTTTCTCCATTGACTGAAGGCCTTACGCTTACGTTTTCCGAGAATACAAAATTCCCGGCAATGCGTGTCAGCCGGTTTTTTATAGTGGGGTAACTGACCCCAAAAATAGATTCCATCTCTTTAATAGAGCCATGAGAGCGGACAAAGGCCATTACAAAAACCTGGTCTTCAGCGGTTAACCTTGCCAGTGGTGGTAATTCGAATTTACCCGATATGGCAATATCTTTATCGGTCAGGCGTACTTGCTCAATTACAAGCGGGCTGTTTCCGGTTAACCTGGTTAATTCCAGCCAGTCTTGAGTCATTTTATCCTCCTTTTGGTCCAAATATTCAAAATATGAAAGTGGTGATTAAGAATATTAATATAATGATAGCATAAATATTAAATATGTCAATAGTGCTTTTGAAGAAATTTCAATTGTTTTTGGAAAATAAGGCAACAGAGTATTGTAAGAACAACATAACCTGAGGAAGTTAAGCTTAATTGAAGGGAGCTATAAATCGAAGATGTGCAAACGCATTTCCGGCCATCGGCCATTGGATTGTTAAGGCCTTACATGCTTTCGGGGAAAATCAAAATTAATGGAGTAAAATGAATTGCTATTTACCGGGTTTGTGGCAATCGAGGCAATAATGAGTGTTATTAAAGACAATATGATTTGCTGGCATTGGCACTTCAACCGTATGGCAACTAAAGCATGTATCTCTATAGATAAAACCGATACCATGTGAAACATCAGAAGCGCAAGTCTGCCCTCTGGCTTCAGCCCCGCAAGCGCCTAATACACCAACCATCATTAATAATAGACCAATTAAGGCAAATTTGGTTTT
>PWTP01000015.1 GCA_003563865.1 Dehalococcoidia bacterium | reverse complement strand
TTGCCTTTTTTTGTGGCCATTTTCACACCCAGGGCAGGTAGACAATCGGTTCTACCTGCGCTTTTTTTGTTCTCCTGCCTTGCCTTTCTCAATCTGGCCGAGCCTGGCCTCTCCAATCCCGAAGTGATGGGCAATTTCGTGCCGTACAACCCGTTGTATCTCATGCACGATTGAACCCTTATGCCTGCACCTTGCCTCAATCGGCTTCTGAAAGATGGTTATCTTATCCGGTGGCACCATGCCGTAGTGTACACCCCTCCTGGTCATAGGCACGCCTTCGTAAAGCCCGAGCAAAGTCCCGCCCCTGCCCAATCTGGTTCTCTCCAGATGGTGTTTTGACGGCCATTCCTCCACCACTATGGCAACGTTATCCAGTCTGCCCAGTAAATCATCGGGGAGACTTTCAACCGCTTTTGCCACCAGCAACTCAAATTCGCTTCTATCCATGCCCTTCTATATAAATCTCCTTCATAACCCTATCTACTTTGTCTATTCAATATCGTAGCAGAACGTTCTTATACGGCACAGAGAGCACCAGGTGGTATGCCCGCCACGGCAAGGCTTGGCTTCAAGCTTATGGTGGCACAGCTTGCCACCGAAGCTGAGCCTTTTAAGCAGCGCCGGATTGGCAAAGAACGTTACCGCCCCACAGCCAGGGCAGTGTACCATATAGCCCCTCTCCAGTTCGAAAACCGGGGTCTTCTCCCCGCAGTTACAATCCACCGAGAATTCGGTTAAATTCTTCTTTGTCTTTTTCTTTAATTTTTTTCCCGCCATGACTACTCTCCCAGGTTGATTATTATCGGAAACCCAACCGGTATATTAAAGGCCTTATACACTTCCTCGTCATAGACCAGGGTGCTCAACCCGCAATACGGGCATTTATTAGATACCGGCTTATCTGTCCAGACATGGGCGCAACCGGTAGCAGGGTTAAAGATTTTGGTAAAGGCATAAAATGGGTGATTGCAGCGCAGTGGGTATATCTCTTTCCATTCTGACAGTTTTTCAAGGAAAGGCCTCAATTCGCCGAAACGCCGGTGGAAATGCCTTATATCCTGCTCGACGGCTTCATCCGCTTTCAGTTGCGACACGACAGTCTCCAGCTTGAGGCGGCTATCTTCGAGTTGCCTGTTATGCAGCTCCAGGCGTGATATTTCAGACATTAGCTCCTGCCGGCTCTTTTCTGCCCCCTCTTTAAGGTTTTTAAGGTATACGGTAAGCGAGCCGTGTTGCTTCAGCCCCGCCGCCAGCTTTTCTGTGGCGTTGCTATGACCGGCAAATTCACCGGCCAGCCCTAACGCAAGCTCCAGTGTAAAACCGTGTTTTTCCACCTCGGCCTTTATCTGAGCAGCGGCTGCTGCCTCCTCTCGGGTAACACCAGCCCTCTGGTGGGCATCCTCGACTTCCTTATCAATGCGTCGTTTTTCTTTATCGGCTTTGTTTTGAAAGGCTTTTAACTCCCTGTCTTTCTTTTCACGTTGTGCCGTTGTTGCTGCCAGGGCTTCTTCGGTTTTCTGAATCGCTTCCTGCGACTGGTTGTGTCTTTGCTGGGCCTGTTCTATCAGTGCTTCCAGGTTGTTAAGTTTCAGTTCGTAGTCAGCGACCTGTCTTCCCATCTCCCCTACCTGCCTCAATAGCTCCTCGGTGGCATCAAGCATATTGTTGAGGCTTACACCCCTTTCCGTCTCCATGCGGTGTATGCCACGCACCGTTTCCAAATAACCTGATTGCTCTACCCGCCGGGCAAGTTCCATCAGGCTCTCGAAATGTTCCTCATCAAAACCCTGGCAGTAAATGCGGGCTGCTCTGGCAGCCTGCTTGATCTCATCGGCGTTAAATTGTTGGTTCATTGTTGGTTTCCTCCTTTTCCTGTTTGTAAAACTAAACGGATTGCTTCTTCGAGCGTCATATCAGCATTAAGGGATGGCGAGGCGCGCTGTACCATCTCCCTGGCTTCGGTAGCCGGGTAGGCCATGTTCTCAAGGGCGCTTACCAGGTCATCCGTATTCATCATCTGCCTGCTTGCCGGCACGGGTCTGGTGAGATCCCGGAAAGCCAATCCATACAGGTTCCCCATAATCAGTGGCGCCACATATCTGCCCTGGACGCCGAACTCAAGCAGCCAGGCTACGATCGACTGAAACTCCAGCATCTCCGAAAGCTGGCTGACAAAGTCATGGGGCAGGCGCACGGGTTTGGCACCCGGTATGTTCCAGGTGGTATAGCCAACATCTCTGGCTACTATGGCGAAGCGTCCAAGGCTCCTTTCCATCAAAGAGTTAAGTAAAAGCATTGGAATGATGAGCTTTTCAGGCTTGTCGATGGTTCCTACCAGCGTGACCCGGCGTGAATCGTCACTTGTTCTTACAAAAACCACCGCCACCAGGTATACGGTGACCGTAATAATGAGTTGAGGGATATCTTGGCCATCGTAACGGAGTTTAGGTACGGGAACAAACCAGCGCTCTTCCCGCCAGCTGGTCTTATTGCCATACCGGCTCCGGATAGCAGCGCTGATAGCCTTATCCGCTTCGCTATCTAACCTGTCAACACCGGCAAACCAGGCAAACAGGTCGAAAATACCGCTGCTCATATCCTCAACCCCTGCTTCATAAAAGGCAAACTCAATGGCTTCTGTGAAATTCTTTACTTGTCTTCCCGGTAATATTTTCATCTTCCTTTACCTCCCTGTAATACAAGATCAGCCGACTTGATGAAATCACTGATAGCGAGGAAAAATTCCTGTATGTCTTTGGTTTCAAACGGTTGAGCCGACCGGGGTTGAGGAGATTTCAGTTTTGCAGGAGGTAACCGGTTATCATCACTATGCTCACCCCCGCAAGCTTTACCGGCTAACCAGCAAAGGCATCATGGCACCAGAAGAACACTGGGCTAACCCCCAGCGTCTGATATACCCCATGATCGG
>PWTP01000183.1 GCA_003563865.1 Dehalococcoidia bacterium | reverse complement strand
TATCTGGCCCATTCTGAATACCCTGAACCAAACATCAAGGAATGCAAGTACACTTCCTCGTATCAGCTAAAAACAGGAGTTAAGTGCCCTGAATGTGGCCACGGAGAGATGATAGAAAAATGGAACTCAAAAAAGAAGCATACTTTTTATGGTTGCTCCAGATACCCGGAATGTAAAATGGCAACTAATTTTAAACCTGTTGAAAGCCCATGCCCACAATGTGGTGGACTCATGACTGAGTATCGTATAAAATGGGCAAGGTGCCAAAAATGCAACCACAAGGTAAAACGTGAAAGCTAAATTGAAATGCAAAAGGTATTTAAAAGTTATTTGAACTACCTTGCTGCTGAGCGCAGTTTTTCTCCCTATACCATACGCAACTATAAAAACGATCTTTTGGGCAATGTACATCACGGAACCGCCAAGGGGTTCTTTCAATACTTGCAGATGACAAATATCGATTCGCTAACCGACGTTAACCGTGGTGTAATGCGGGATTACATCCGTTATCTTATGGAGCAAAAAATAGCTAAAAGAAGTATTTCGCGCAAATTGTCAGCAGTACGTTCCTTTTACAACTATCTGCTGCGTGAAGGATTTATAAAGGAAAACCCGGTACAGCTCACCACTTCTCCTAAAATTGACCGGCGTTTGCCTGATTGTCTAAACCAGGAGGAATTAAACCGCTTACTGGAAGCTCCCAACCCGAATACTCCACAAGGTTTACGCGACAGGGCAATACTCGAATTAATTTATGCCTCAGGAATGCGTTTGAGCGAGTTGGCCGGCCTTAACACCGGCCAGGTAAAAATAGAGACTGGTGAAATAAAAGTATCAGGCAAAGGATCTAAAGAAAGGATAGTGCTGATAGGAGAAATGGCCATAGAAGCTCTGGTCAAGTATATCAAAAATGGTCGGCCACATATGGTCACCCTGCGTGGCGACAGAGAAGCATTATTTATAAACCGGTATGGTAAACGCCTTAGCCAGCGTATGATACAAAAAATTATTACCAGCTGTGGCTTAAAAGCTGGTATTAACAAACACATTTATCCACATCTATTACGCCATTCATTTGCTACTCATATGCTAGATGGCGGCGCCGATCTGAGAGTAGTACAGGAATTACTCGGGCACGCCAATCTGGGAACTACTCAGATTTATACACATGTAACCCAAAACCAGGCACGCAAGGTTTACCTTTCTGCTCATCCGATGGCAAAAAGAGATGAAAAATAATGGTAAATACCAGAATCGGCAAACTCATCGAACGCCTTGAAGCCAATTCACTTGACGGGTTGATAGTTGCTTGCCCATATAACCGCCGTTATCTATCCGGCTTTAGCGGCTCCAATGGATTGTTACTGATTTCCTCCAGTGTAAGAATATTGGCTACGGATTTTCGTTACTATGAACAAGCAGAAGCCGAGGCCGGTGATTATACATTGTTTAAAACTAATAATGGTATTGACGAATGGTTTGGCTCACTGATATCAGAGCTAAAACCTGACAAGCTCGGGTTTGAGAGTAAACATGTATCATTTGCCACCTTTACTTCAATGAAAAAAGCAATAAAAAAGGCCGGGCTCAAAACCCAATTGGTATCAACCAAAGGCATGGTTGAAGCACTACGTTCCTTAAAAGATAAGGCTGAGATTGAATGCATTAATAAGGCTGTTTCAATCAGTGATGAGGTAATTAATCACCTGGTTGAACTGGCAGAGCCGGGCATGACGGAGATTGGGCTTGCATGGGAAATAGAAAAGTACATGCGTCAAGCCGGCAGCCAAACCTTCAGTTTTGAGGTAATCTGTGCATCAGGGCCAAATTCAGCACTACCACATGCAAAACCCTCAAACAGGGTGATACGAGTGGGGGAGCCGGTAGTAATCGACCTGGGTGCCAGGATCGATGGTTATACCAGTGATATCACCAGAACAATTTGCTTTGGAAAGCCTGACAGCTATTTTAAAAAACTGTATAATATTGTATACTCCGCTCAACAGGCAGCCATTAATGGCATCGTTGCCGGCATGAGTGCCAGTGATGCTGATAGCCTGGCCAGAAATATAATTGAGAGGGAAGGCTATGGCCAAAATTTCGGCCACGGTTTGGGGCACGGCATTGGCCTGGACGTTCATGAAAGCCCAACACTGAACCCATCGTCATTAGAAAGGCTTGAAGCAGGCATGGTGTTTACCGTTGAGCCCGGTATTTATGTGCCCGATTGGGGGGGTATACGCATAGAGGATGATGCCCTTCTTCTGTCGGATAGGCTTGAGGTTCTAACCAGTGCAAATAAACTTGAGGAGATATAGAGAACAGATATGATTAGTGCAACAGAATTAAGAAAAGGAGTCGTAATAGAACTTAACGATAAGTTGTACCAGGTGGTTGATTATCAGCATGTCAAAATGAAAAGGACTGCACTTGCCAAAGTGAAACTGCGGGATATTATCGGCGGACATACTATCGAACAATCCTTCCAGTCCAACGATAAATTTGTTCGTGCCAGGCTGGATTACCGTCCGGTACAATTTTTATACAGTGATGGAGACCTGTATTATTTCATGGATCAGGAATCATTTGAACAGATACCTTTAAATTCAGATGTCTTGGGCGACAGCATTAATTATCTCAAAGAAGGCATAACACTCGAAATGGGAAGCTATAAGGATAAACTTATCGGCATTGAACTCCCTATAACGGTTGAGTTAGAAGTAACCAAAACAGACCCGGGATTTAAAGGAGACACCGCTACCGGTGGCACGAAGCCAGCTACACTGGAAACCGGCTTTAATATACAAGTTCCATTATTTATCGGTGAAGGTGAAATAATCAAAGTCGATACCCGCACAGGGACCTATTTGGAGAGAGTTAACAGTTAAGAGTGCTCAAAGCTGATTTACACATTCATACCTTTCATTCCCCTGATTCTGCCAATTCATTTCAGGGTA
>PWTP01000035.1 GCA_003563865.1 Dehalococcoidia bacterium | reverse complement strand
TCCCATATTTATTCCCTTCTTTGGTCAGAGACAAGAAAAGGGCTTAAAGCATAACATTTGCTTGCCGCCCTTCCCTTAATATTTGATCATTATACCAGAATAAACTAGCCGTCTACAGAAAGTGCCTTTATGCTTTCTTTCTTTTCAGCGTGGTTTTTCTGTATTCCAGATATGGCAATTTCGCCATCTATCAGATCAATTTTTACAATGTCGCCGGCCTTGAACTTGCCTCTTAATAAACCTTCAGAAACCGGGTCTTCAACCAGATCCTGTATAGCCCGTTTCAGTGGCCTGGCTCCAAACACTTCATCATAACCCTTAACAGCCAGATGGTTCTTGGCTTCAGTGGTTATCTCAATACCAATATCCTTTTCTTTAAGCTGTTCTTCAACGGTTTTCATGGCAAGATCTACTATTTGAAGGATCTGAGCTTGAGACAGCGGATGAAATACTACCATGCCATCCAGCCGGTTTACAAATTCAGGTTTAAACGACTTTTTGACTTCACCCAGTAATTTTTCTTTCATCACATCGTAAGATTGCTGCCTGGATTTGGTCTCGTCGCTTATAGGCGAGAAACCTATTTGTGTGCCTTTTCGAATTAACTCAGCACCAATGTTTGATGTCATTATAATAACACTGTTTCTAAAATCTACCCTTCTGCCTTTAGCATCTGTCAGATGGCCATCATCAAATATCTGTAATAATATGTTAAACACATCCGGGTGGGCTTTTTCAATTTCATCAAGCAATATACAAGCATAAGATTTGCGTCGTACTGCTTCGGTCAACTGTCCACCTTCTTCAAAACCAACATATCCAGGCGGAGCGCCAACCAGCCTTGAAACAGCAAATTTCTCCATAAATTCGCTCATGTCAATGCGTATAAGCGAATCCTCATTGCCAAACATAAATTCAGCCAGGGTTTTAGCCAGCTCGGTTTTGCCAACACCGGTTGGGCCAAGAAACAAGAAGTTGCCGATAGGCCGGCGTGGGTCTTTAATACCAGCGCGAGCCCGCCTGACTGCCTTTGAAATAGTAGCAATGGCCTCATCCTGGCCAATAATTCTCTCATGCAATGCTTCTTCCATATTAAGCAACCGCTCTGTTTCATCACTTGCCAGCTGAACAAGTGGTATACTGGTCCACATGCTTACCACCTGGGCAACATCTTCTTCTCTTACAGCCGGAGAGGTCTGATCTTTCTTTGAAAGCCACTCTTCTTCCTCGGTGCGTATCTGTTCGCCGATTTGCAGTTCCTGCTGGCGCAACTCGGCTGCATCATCATACTGCTGGTTTGCCAGAGCTGTTTCCTTGTCTTTACGGTAACGCTCTTCAACCTGTTTCAAATTTTTAATCGATTTCGGCCTGGTGCCGTAACGAATCCTGACTCTTGAAGACGCTTCATCAACAATATCAATGGCTTTATCCGGTAAATAACGGTCAGGTATATAGCGTGAAGCCAGATTTACTGCAATTTTTAGTGCTTCATCGGTAATTTCAAGCTGATGATGTTCTTCATAACGTGCTTTAATACCTCTTAATATATCAAGTGCTTCATCGGTAGAAGGTTCTTCAACCAATACGGGTTGAAAGCGCCTTTCAAGGGCTGCATCCCGCTCGACATATTTACGGTAATCATCAAGTGTTGTGGCTCCTATGCACTGTAATTCACCCCGGGCCAGCGGTGGTTTCAATATGTTGGCTGCATCAACCGCGCCTTCAGCAGCACCTGCTCCAACCATGGTATGAAATTCATCGATAAACAGTATGCATCCACCGGCGTTTTTTATTTCATCGATGATTTTCTTCAATCTTTCTTCAAACTCTCCCCGGTACTTGGTACCGGCAACTACAGATGCCATGTCAAGAGACACAATACGCTTTTCTTCCAAAGTGGCAGGTACGTCACCGGCCACAATCCGGTGAGCAAGCCCTTCAACTATGGCGGTTTTACCAACACCGGGCTCGCCAATTAATGCCGGATTATTCTTGGTACGCCTTGAAAGTATCTGAACAACTCTTTCTATTTCTTTGTCTCTACCTATAACCGGGTCCAGCTTGCCCTCCCGTACAGCAGCAGTCAAATCCCTGCTAACCTGATCAAGGGACGGCGTCCGGCTCTGGCGGCTGCCCTTCCCGCGGGGACTCCCCGAAGAAAGCACACGGGCAATTTCGGCCCGGGTTCTCTCCTGAGTAACATCCAGGCTTTGCAGCACCTTATATGCAGCCCCTTCACCTTCTCTTATAATACCAAGCAGCAAGTGCTCAGTGCCTATGTAGCTATGGTTCATTTGCCTGGCTTCATCAATTGCCAGCTCAATTATCTTTTTAGCCCTGGTAGTAAGACCAGATGCACCACTTACCGGTTTTTCACCGGCTCCCATCAAATATTCAACTGCCTGACGCACTTTAGAAACGTTAACGCCCATGCCAGCCAAAACTTTGGCTGCAATACCTTCTTCTTCCCGCACCAGGCCCAGCAGAATATGCTCAGTGCCTATGTAGTTATGATTAAGGCGCTGCGCCTCTTCCTGTGCCAGCGTGAGCACCTTTCGGGCATGTTCACTAAATTTATCAAATCGACTTGCCAAAATAAAACTCCTGTTCCAGTTTAAAAACTACATCTCACTTATGATTATAGAATAAAGATTTATTGAGGTCAACGAAGCAAACTTAAATGTTGCTATTATTCCAGGATAAACACGTTTGTTTTTCTTCCTAAATAAAATATTTTCGATTATAAAATATTGCCAGGTAAAGTCAAAAAGTTTGACTTATGCAACCCCGGTTGATAAAATGCCTTTACCATGCATAAATCCTTTAAGCCGGGTTACTTTGTTTCTGATTTAACCTGAGTCCGGGGGTGATTTAAACCATGGCAACAAATAATTATCTGCTGCCTTCAACCACCTAGCTGCTCTTCAGTTATCTCCGGTATCGCTTTTTGCTTACATTAATCCGTTTA
>PWTP01000124.1 GCA_003563865.1 Dehalococcoidia bacterium | reverse complement strand
AGATTAACTTTTGCACAATTATTGTGCAAAGCAGGGGAAAGAACATGTATACGATGGCAAAAACCATGGCAGGGAAAGTGCCCCAATCCAGGCCGGACAGGTAAAAAAGGCCTGCTGCAGTCCAGCTGATCAGAAGAGTAAGGATTACAAAGGTAAGGATCTTTTTCCCGTTCATATATTTTTACTCCTTGATTGCATGTTTTATTTGCTTCATCAACCGGTATGGGCCCGATCACAGCAAAGGAGTCCCAATCAAATTATATAGCATGCATAAATAATATTCATTAGAAAAGTTTAGGTGGACCTCCTTTTAAGGGTAGCTGCGTGTCCCAATATTAATTCGAAATTGGTTGCTTGGATCCACCGGTGTATACTTCTTCGTTGTAATAGTTCTCATCGGCGGTTTGAAAACTCTATCGATGTAGTAACTGTCAGGTTTTTCACTACACCTTCCACTATAAATGAAATCTTGATACCCTCAAGCTTTGGCCTTTATCCTGCTAGATCAGGCACTGTAAAACTTTCATTTAAATATAATTATAAATTCATGCTATAATAAATTCATGACGGAATATAAATTTACACGGTATTTTGAGAATGAGGTGCTTCGCAAACGCCCCTATTTGCAAAAAAAATGGTGTATTCATGTAATTGAGAACCCGATTCATATAGATTCACAGGAATTAAATCGTTATCGTTTTTGGGGGAAGATTGATGAACTCGATGGAAAGATACTAAGAGTTGTAACTCTAGAAGACAAGAAAACTATACATAATGCTTTTCCAGACAGGAGGTTTAAAAAATGAAACTAAATTATTATGCAGAAACAGACTCTCTTTATATAGATTTATCAGAACAGACCAGTGCAGAAACAGTGGAAATTTCGCAGGGTGTTAATATTGATTTAGCCAGTTCAGGGGAAATTGTGGGTATAGACATTGATAATGCCAGTAAAGTGCTGGACCTAAAAGAACTTAATATCAATAAGCTTCCGGCAAAAGTTGTGGTTGAAAATTAACTTTATTAACAAGCCTGTATGTTTTAAAGCAATGTACGGTAGTGCTTCTGAAAACGCTCTTCCGGTTCAAGCCCGAGTTCGCACTCTAACATCTTCGAGTAACGCTCGTAGGCATTGAAGTAGGCGGTTTTAGTGAAGCTATCTTTTTCAGCCAGATAAAGCTGAAGCAGGGTCTGCCAGCAAGCAGCCCGGCCAGATAGATTACGCTGCCTCTCACTTTATTTCTGAAGGCTATAGCTGCTGCGTATAAAGTATATCCACCGGTCAAAGATAGCATAACCAATTAGGATGAGCAAGAAAAATAGTATTAAATTTGCCGGTATCCAATCGAGCCCCATTAATTAACTAACTACTCCTATAATTGAGTCATAAGCCACGGCCGTATCTGAATCTTACTGGTTTGCCTGGTATCCTTCAGCCCGGCAAAACCTGTCAAGTTTCTCTTGGCCAGAAGTAAAACCTATCGAATCCGGATTCGATGAAATAACAATGAGCAAGCAGGCACAGAAACAGTTAGTACTGCAAACAATAGTTTCCAGTATAGTCTTTCTCTTCCTGCTATCTTTACAATGAAGCATTACGTAACAAATAAGAGATTCGGTTCTTTAACCCGGGAATCCTTCAATAATATGGGGTTTTCAAGAAAAAGGTCCTCCATCTGCCCATAAACTTATAAGGTTCAGTTTTTCCGAGGGACCTGGTTTTTGTTTCCAGGGGCCTTATGGAGGGCTATAGTGCGGTTTCCGCCAAACTATGCCAATAATTGACTACCAGCCCCAGGTACCGGGCCCGCCTTTGAAGGGGCCTTTGAGGTTCGAGGTGATCCAGCCCCCGTAAAAATCACCTTCCTGGGCCTGCACCTTTTCCCCGTCTACATAACAGGCCTCCACCCTGGAAGGATAAAAGGCCAGGTGGTCTTTAATTGCTTCAAAGCCGGGGCGGGGGTTTTCATAGCCCCAGGCTGCGCTTTCGATGCGCTCTGAAGCAGTTACCAGGTCAAAGTAGAGGGCCATGCCCTTGAACTCGCATATGCTGGTCTTATTTGTTTTATGGAGCAGATCCATCATGATGTCTGCCTGGGGGATATAGAAAACAGGGGGGTGGCTGGTTTCTAGAACGCGGAAAGAGCGGCTGCTTTTGGCCAGGACCTGTCCGCGGTGGTGGACTTCAACTAAACCCGGGTAGGCTTCGACCCGGGGTGGGCGGGGGTAGTCCCAGACCGACTCTTGTTCTTTTTTCTTCATCAGTTAAACACCTCATTAATAAATTCGGGGCAGCAATCCCGGTTAAATCATTCATTAAGTGCAGTTATAAATATTTCTTTTTCTATGCGAATCCTGCATCGCACACAGAGCGGTTATGACCTGCTGGTATCTTTTGTAACCATGATTGTCGAGAAAAGCAGGGAGAAGCAGGTAACCGGGAATAATTTTCATTAAGCCCCGATATTAATTCATCCTTCGATTACTGGGCTAAATACCTGATCAGGCTATACCCTCCGTATACTGCTGCCAGCAGTATATAAATGAGCAATCAGGGAGATATCCGCCTGTACAAGGGCTCTTTTTTCATTTCCATAGTTATCTCTCCTTTTAATAAAGTTTAGCACAAAATACAACTAAAAGGCAGACTATTTTAGTTATTAAGGATAGATACTAAAAAGCTTTAAATCTGACGGAGCTGCACCCGTCTACCCGTATTAAGGGTAGGTAAGGCAACGCTTCTTACCCGCTTAAGCAATGACAAAAGAAGGTTTGCCACTCCGGTGATCCACTTTTGTTAACCCTGGCCAGGGATGATTCAGCGCTGTTTTTTCAGAAGTTCCCACCATGTTAGCGCTGATAAAAAGCACCTCCTAACTCTCCGCTGATAGAATGATATACCAATCATTACTGCGGCAGCTTTTTTAAAGCGTTATAAGGAATAATTTCGGAACACAATGATATTTTT
>PWTP01000137.1 GCA_003563865.1 Dehalococcoidia bacterium | reverse complement strand
TCAAGATGACAGGCACCACCGGTGGTGTTTATCTGTATTGCCTGAACCCCGGCTTCACTTAGCTTCTGAGTATCAATACAAGAGCTAACATCTCCTTCAACCACTCCAACTTCTGCTTTTCCTTTAAGCATTTCAATTGTTTTCATAATGAAGGTTGTTTTGCCGGCACCGGGTGAAGCCATAAGGTTTATTACCAGGACTTTTTTTTCAGCAAACAACTGGCGGTTTTTTTCTGCAATTTGATCATTTGCGTTTAAGATATTCTTAAGCACTTTTAATTCCATTATTCCACCTCTATGCTTTTAATATATAGTTCACTGCCCGAAACAATTTCTAGCTTTGAAGACGTGCACTTGTCACATTGCCAGAGGGTACCGGAAGGACAAAAATTATGGCCGCAATCGAGACAGCGGGCTTTTTTGGCTACATTGTGGAAGTTCAGCTTTGCGCCTTCTGCCGGAGTATTCTTACTCAAGTACTCAAAATTAAACTGGATGCAATGGTCAACTGCACCGGACATTTCACCCAGCACAATATCAACTTGAGTTACCCGGCGAGCACCATTTTTAGCAGCCTCTTCAAGTATAATATCAAGCATACCTTGAGTTAACGATACTTCCTGCATAATCAGCATATCCTTGGCAGTGGCTCACCGGTAAGTATATCTACTATACGAGTGGTGCCCAGGCTTGTTTTCATTGTAACCCGTCCCGGGTTTTTGCCATATACCCTGCCAATAATTGAAGCTCTATGGCCGTATTTGTTTTTCAGCATAGTTTCAAGTATTGCATCAGCATATTTCTCATCCACTATGGCTACCAGTTTACCTTCGTTAGCTATATGCAGAGGATCGAGTCCCAGCATATCACAGGCGCTGGCAACCTCTTCTCTAATTGGGATTTTGTCCTCCTCAATGCATACACTTACTCCAGATTGTTCTGCAATCTCGTTGAGAGTGCTTGCAAGCCCGCCACGGGTAGGGTCACGGAAACAGTTGACCGCAGTGCTGGTATCAAGGATGTCTGTTACCAGTTTGTTAAGCGGAGCACAATCGCTTTCAAGGCTGGTGTTGAAGCCGATACCCTCTCTTTTACTGAGAACGGCAATCCCGTGATCTCCAATTGTGCCACTTATTATTACCACATCACCGGGTTTTGCATTATGACCGGATATCTCAATGCCGGGTGCTACGTAACCTAAGCCGGAGGTATTGATAAAAATTTTATCAGTACTGTCTCGATCTACTACTTTGGTGTCACCGGTTATTATCTGCACCCCGGCTTCATCTGCAGTTAATTTGATGGATTGAATTATTCGTTTGAAATCATCCAATGGCAGGCCTTCTTCAATAATAAGAGCAAGGCTCATATAGCGCGGAACGGCCCCGCACATGCTAAGGTCGTTTACAGTTCCACATACTGCAATTTTACCGATGTCACCACCGGGGAAGAAAATCGGCTGGACAACATAACTATCGGTTGTAAATGCCAGAACTCCTTCCATTTGCACAATGGCTGAATCATCCAGAATATTTAATACGGGGTTGCCTAAAATATCTATCAGGTAGTGTTTAACAAGTTCCTGTGACAGCTTGCCGCCACTTCCGTGAGCCAGTAATATTCTATCTTTCATGGTTACCACCATACAGATAAAAGGCAGAGCAGCTGCCTTCGGATGATACCATGCAGGGGCCTACCGGATTTACCGGTGTGCACACACTGCCGAAAAGCCCGCAGTCGGTCGGGCTTTTTACCCCTCGTAATATTTCGCCGCAAATACACCCTTTTTGCTGCCTGGTGGGTGCAGGTGTAATTTTGAAGATGGCCTCGGCATCAAACCTTTTATATTGTGGCTTTAGTTTTAAGCCCGAGTCTGCAACTTCACCTATACCACGCCACTTTCCCGGAGCGGTATTGAAAACCTGATGTATTATATTAATGGCGTTCGAGTTACCCTGGGGAGTGACGCCACGCTTATAGGCTATTTCTACCTTTGCCTGGCTACAGTTTGTCTGTTTCGCCAGCATCTCGATTGATTGCAGGATATCCAGGGGTTCAAATCCGGCCACGACACATGGTATGCCATAATCACTGGCAATAAATTCCCATGGCTGAGAACCGATAACAGCGCTTACATGTCCGGGGCAAATCAAGCCTTGAATATTTGTTTCACCTGAGTCGAGCAGCGCCTTTATTACCGGTGGACATATTTTAAGCATTGAGAAGATAAAATAGTTTTTCAGGTTTTCTTTTTCTGCCTGAAGAACAGAAGCCGCAAATCCGGGGGCAGTGGTTTCAAAGCCTGCTGCTATGAATATTATTGATTTACCGGGGTTACTTCGTGCCATTTCCAGGGCATCAAGTGCCGAATAGACGATGCGGATATCTCTTCCGGCAGCTCTGTTTTCCTGCAGGTTGGAATATGAACCCGGTACCCGGACCATATCTCCAAATGTAGCCAGAATAGTGTCGGGCAATTTCGACAGCTCAATAGCCTTGTCCAGTTCTGCATTATCGGTTACACATACCGGGCAGCCCGGCCCGGAGGTGAGTTCAATCATTTCGGGTAGCAACTGACGAATGCCATTTTTCATAATAGCATGAGTATGACCGCCGCAAAATTCCATGAAACGAGACTTTTTGGTAGCGTGCCGGTTTATACTGCGAATCAAGCCTTTTGCTAAAATTGAGGTGTCAAGTTCGTTGTATGGTTTCATTCCTGCTCATTTTCGGTTGCCATTTTTCTGAGTATATCCAGAGTTTCCAGTGCTTCATCCTGGTTGATTATATTTATGGCATAGCCGGCATGGACGAGTACATAGTCGCCCTGTTTGGCCTCAGGGGTTAACCAGAGGCTGATCTTTCTGGTTACCCCACCGATGCTAACCTGGGCATCGGTGCCGTTTTTTTCAACTATGAGTGATGGTATTGCAAGGCACATTATACTAAACCCCTCTTTTTTTGATAATGTTATCAGCAATGACTGCCTGCCCAAG
>PWTP01000044.1 GCA_003563865.1 Dehalococcoidia bacterium | reverse complement strand
TTGTGATTTTTATTTATCGGGATGAGGTTTATATTACAGAAGAGGAATGGTACCGCACCCATGAAGGGCAGGAATATCCAAGAGAGCTTGCTGATATCATTATTGCCAAACATCGTAATGGACCTATCGGGCAGGTTAAAATGAGGTTCAGGAAGAAAGTCACTAATTTCGAGAATTTGCCCCGGCAAATGGAAGAATCAAAGGAAACCAGTGTACTGTTATGATGGATAAGAAAGGCCTGCCTGATAATGTAGTATTTAGCGCCATACCGACCTGCTATCTTAATATGATAATGCCTGGTGTTGATAGTCTGGATGAATTAAAACTGAGCCTGCTCATGTTTGGAGTGCTTTATAAGAAAAAGGGCAGCCCTCAATATGTGAGTTTAAGCGATTTAATGGCTGACCCGGCTGTCACCATGAATCTTGGACATGGGAAGTGTACCGGTAAATCCCTCAAGCAAGCTTTAGACAACGTAGTTGACCGCGGTGTTTTCATTCATCTTGAGGTTACCTCAAATAACAAACACGAAACCGTTTATTTTATAAATAATCCAACCAACCAGCAGATCGTTAAAAATATTAAAAATGGCACCGTACAACTTGACCTTGCAGATATTGAATCTGAATTAACTGAACCAGCCGGACAACTCCCGAATATTTTTGCATATTACGAAGAAAACATCGGCATGCTCACACCCCTTATTGCTGATGAATTACGCCTTGCAGAAAATACTTACCCCCAACCATGGATTATCGAAGCCATTCGCGAAGCGGTTGTGAATAACAAGCGAAACTGGCGCTATATATTGCGAATATTGGAACGCTGGCTGAGTGAAGGAAAAACCAATGGAGCATATCGGCAAAATAATTCCCAAGAAGATCCTAATAAATACACCCGGGGGAAATATCAAAGGTTCGTCCGGCACTAACCACGCTTCAGGTGGCATTGTTTGTTGCCCAAAGTGCAGGGATACCGGGTTTATTCATCCTGTATCTGAAAGTGGCGCAGTTGATTATTCACAAGCGATTGCTTGTGACTGCCGGGGCAATCTTTCTCCAAGCCAGAAGAAGGAACTATATTTACAAAGTTCTAACCTGGGCCCGTTGATTCGCTTCAGCTTTGAAAACCTGATACCCGAAGGCCGAAGCGGTTATGCTGCCAATCAAAAACTATTCGGGATTGCTTACAAAGCTGCCTGCGAATTTGCTGCCGACCCTAAAGGCTGGCTGGTGCTTATCGGCCCGAGTGGATCTGGCAAAACCCATATTGCTGCTGCTATAGCTACCGAGCAGGTGAAAAATGAAAAAGCCGTTTTCTACCTTACTGTGCCTGATCTACTCGAAAGCCTTCGTTCAAGTTATAATTCTAACAGTGATATTACGCATGGCGACTTATTCGACCAGGTAAAAAATATGCCGTTGCTTGTACTTGAAGACCTGGGTGTTCACACCAGCAGCCCGTGGGCTAAAGAAAAGCTTGACCAGTTGATTAGCTACCGCTTTAACCGCGAACTTCCTACGGTGGTCACAATTCTTGAGTTCGATGAACTGGATGAACGTTTGCGCACCCGTCTAAAAGATCCTTCAGTCTGCCAGACCTGCTGCCTTGAAATTGGCATAGACGAAAGTTCAGGATACGCATGGAGCGCCGGCCTGGAATTACAAAAAAATATGACTTTTGAAACTTTTGACTGGAAAAGGGTTAATTTGCCATTCGAACAAAGAGAAAATCTTGAAAGGGCTTATCGTCTGGCCATGGATTATGCCCGTTCACCCGATGGTTGGCTTGTATGGCAAGGAGTAACCGGTAGTGGCAAAACACATCTGGCCTCAGCAATTGTTAATTATTTGTTTCAAGCCGGGCATCAGGCGGTTTTTATTGTTGTTTCAGAATTTATTGATCACTTGCGTTCCGCATTCAGCCCGGACAGCCGTATTTCTTATGATCAGCTGTTTGAAAGGGTTAAAACTGCTCCGTTTTTGGTTCTCGATGATTTTGGTGAACAGGCAACCACGCCGTGGGCGCAGGAAAAACTATACCAGGTTATTAATTACCGTTATAACGCACGCCTGGCTACGGTAATAACTACCACCCGATCACTGGATGAGATTGACAGCCGCATTCGATCCAGATTGCTTGACCCAAAAATCAGCATGTTGTTTGCACTTAATGTTCCCGATTACCGGTCTGATATGGCAGCGCGCCCTCGTAAAAAGAACTATCAACGCTCAAAATAATGCTGTTAAAACAGCCCGGGTTGAATTTCAAATCCAATGAAGCTAATATTTATTTTATATGAAACAACAGGCTTTTAAAGAAAGGCTTCCGGTTCTAGTGCTTAACCGGTCTTTTCAACCGTTAAGCATCTGCCAGGTACGGCGTGCCATTATTCTTATTCTGGAAGGAAAAGCAGAATTAATCGAAAATGGCATAGGTTACATACAAACTGTAAGCACCAGCTTCCCGCTGCCTACTGTAATCAAGCTGGATTATATGGTCAAACACCCAAAACGACGGAGTAAATTAACCAGATTGGGAGTCTTTCGGCGTGATAATTATGTATGCCAATATTGTGGCAATGAAAGCCTGAACCTGACCATAGACCATATAATACCCCGTCATCAGGGTGGTGGGCATGTATGGGAAAATGTTACCAGCGCCTGCCCGAGATGTAACCACCGCAAAGCAGGCCGCACTCCGGATGAGGCCAACATGAAACTTATACGCAAACCATGCGAGCCGGTAAATTACGGCGGTTTTTATTTACCTCACCGTTATACCCGGGGTTTTCCGATATGGCAAAAGTATTTACCCGGTTCAAATTAAACCGCATTATGTAAAGCTTATGAGCTTTTATCCACCATGCAGTTATTATGCTTATTTCGGCCTGCACAACACTTTGCATCAATATCTGAAAGCTTAACTTCAATTCGACTGCCGCTTTCAAGTTCTACGATTAACGTATTTTCGAGAGGACGGAGTCCTACTACCACGGCTTGTCCT
>PWTP01000168.1 GCA_003563865.1 Dehalococcoidia bacterium | reverse complement strand
TGATAAGCCCGGCCTTGGATTTATAGGCCCCTGATTTTTCAACTTTCCATTCAGTTGATGGACCATGTCCCATAGAATAATACCTCCTTTAAGATAGCCTGATTTAATCTATCGTTATACAGTTATAAACTGTAGTAGCGGGTTAATTAATTGGATTATCCGGTGTATCCTTAAGAGAGTTACCCGGGCGGATATATACGGGTAATACTGGCAAAATAGTGTATGCCGGAGAAATCCGGCATACACCGATTAGCCTCTATTTTTTTCTTCCGGAAACAAGAGTGTCGACTACAGAAGGGTCGGCAAGGGTAGATGTATCACCTAAATTAGAAATATTACCAGCAGCAATTTTTACCAGAATACGGCGCATTATTTTGCCGCTCCGTGTCTTGGGAAGGCCGTCGGCGAACTGGATTACATCCGGTGTAGCAATTGGTCCAATCACACGCCGTACATGGTTTTTCATGTCCTTTTCCAGTTCTAGAGAGGGTGTTTCACCGTTATTTAGTATAACAAAGGCATAGATTCCCTGTCCCTTGATGTTGTGTGGAAAGCCTACCACGGCAGCTTCAGCAACTTTTGCATAAGAAACAAGGCTGCTTTCTACCTCAGCCGTGCCGATACGGTGTCCGGAAACATTGATTACATCATCGATACGGCCCATGAACCAGTAATAACCATGTTCATCTTTTCGCGCACCATCACCACTGGTGTAGTACCCGGGGAACCTGGAAAAGTAAACGCTTTTGAAACGATCCGGGTCGCCCCACAGGGTTCGCATCATACCTGGCCAGGGCTTCTTAATACATAGCCAGCCACCTTCGTTTGGACCAGCTTCAGTACCGTCATTACGTAGAACAACTGGCTCAACACCGGGGAAGGGCAGTGTGGCTGATCCTGGTTTAGTGGGTATGGCACCCGGTAGAGGGGCAATTAGAATACCACCGGTTTCAGTTTGCCACCAGGTGTCTACAATCGGACACTTTTCTTTGCCGATAACCCGTTGATACCACATCCATGCTTCCGGGTTAATCGGTTCTCCTACGGTTCCGAGTAATCTCAGGCTGGAAAGATCGCGGTCATTCGGCCATTCATCACCTTCCCGCATGAGGGCGCGAATGGCTGTCGGGGCTGTATAGAAAATATTGACTTTGAATTTTTCAACAATCTGCCAGAAGCGGTCCGGATTCGGGTAAGTTGGTACGCCTTCAAACATCAAGCTGGTAGCTCCATTTGCAAGTGGCCCATATATTATGTAGCTGTGGCCGGTTACCCAACCGATATCGGCAGTGCACCAGTAAGTGTCCTCGTCTTTAATATCAAATACCCATTTCATGGTCTGGTATGTGTGCATAAGATATCCGCCCTGGGTGTGAAGAATGCCTTTGGGTTTGCCGGTGCTGCCACTGGTATAAAGAATGAACATCGGTTCGTCGGCATCCATCGGTTCAGCATGACAATAAGCTGAAATATCATCAGCTTCAAGTTCTTCATGCCACCAGTAGTCACGGCCGGGTTGCATGGCGATATCACCACTGAAACGCTTTACGATGATGGCTTCTTTGATTGAAGGGCATTCTTTCATCGCATTGTCTGCATTTACATTGCTGTGAATGTGTTTACCGTTACGCCAATAACCATCAGCAGTAATCAGCAGGCTGGACTGGCAATCCTGAATGCGGTCACGAAGAGCTTCAGCGCTAAAACCGCCAAAAACCACACTGTGGATAGCTCCTATACGAACGCAAGCCAGCATGGCGATGGCAAGCTCCGGGATCATGGGTAGATAAATGGTAACCGTATCACCTTTTTTTACACCGTGCTTTTTTAACACATTGGCAAATCTGCATACTTCATAGTGAAGCTGTTGATAGGTGTATGTCACAACATCCTCATCCGGTTCTCCCTGCCATATAATGGCAGCTTTGTTTTTACGGGCTGTGTCAAGATGACGGTCGAGACAGTTATAACTCGCATTGATTTTGCCACCAATAAAATGGCGCACCTCAGGTTTTTCAGAGAAATCATACTCCCGTAATTTGTCCCATTTTTTGAACCAGTGCAACTGCTCGGACATCTCTCTCCAAAAACCCTCGGGGTCTTTTATAGACCTTTCGTAGAGCTCATTATATTCCTCCATGCTTTTTACAGCTGCAGATTCAGAAAATTCTTTTGGTGGTGAGAACACACGGCTCTCTGCCATCATGGATTCTATTTCCTGGCTGGAAATCTGGCCCAAAATTTCTTCATTGTTCTTTTCAGACATTTGAATAATACCTTCCCTCTTTGTTATCAATCTATATCAGTTAGCTGGCAATGCAGGCAGAGGGGCTGCCTTTTTTGCACATGGCTATTAAATCATTTCAAAGGGTTTAAAAAAGCGCCTGAAGTTTCAGGTGCTATATAGTACCTACGGGTACAGATGTTATGATTAGAGTAGATTTATTTGTTTTGGCCCGGGATAGATATGGGCCCTCATAATCCTCCTGTTTTTATAAAGCGCAAAGAGTATCATGAAGGGTTATGCTCTGTCAAATCCAGAATGAATTAGCTTTACTTCACAGTCAGGTTAATCTGTTGTATAATAATGACTCGTTCTTTTAATAATTCAAGGAGGAAATTGTTTGGCCAATACCAAGTCCGCTCAGAAAAAAAATCGCGCAGATATAAAAAAGCGAGCTTCGAATGTTATAGTACGCAGCAAGACACGCAGCCTTGTTATAAAAGCCCGCAAAGCTGTCGATAAAACTCCGGATACTGCCGGCAAAGACGTGCTTAACGCTTCAAGCGCTTTGGACAACGCAGCCAGCAAGGGTGTTATTCACCCCAATACTGCTGCCCGGAAAAAATCGCGCCTGGCAAAAAAGCTTAATAAAATAGAAGCTAAATAGATTTTAAGAATCCGTGTTTATGAAAAGACAGCTATTACACTTTTGGTGTAATAGCTGTCAAGTATTATCATAGCCCCGGTTTTACCTTTTCAGATTTACCTGGGTTGCTCCCTCTCC
>PWTP01000177.1 GCA_003563865.1 Dehalococcoidia bacterium | reverse complement strand
TAACATAATTTTCCATAAGCATACCGGCGCCCTTGCCTGCCAGATCCAAAACCCCTCTCTTGATGGCTTCAGTCAATCCGATGGGCTGCTGCCGGTCATCTTTATCAAACCACCAGCGGTAGGCAATGCGGTACATGGTAAAACAGGCCAGCCACGCCGCCAGCTGTTTGCGGTTGGACGGGTCAGGCGGAGAGAAAACAAAGTCTGCCTGACCGGCCAATTTGGTAAACCTGGTGCTGATAAAAACCTGTACTTCATTAAAACCAAAGGAGTCACTTTTTACATATACTTCAACCAGCTCAAGGAAGGAATCCTTCACGTTGGTGATAACAAACCCTGTTAATGGACCGCCCAGCGGTGCAATGGCCACGCTGAAAGCAATATCGCCTACATAGACCAGCAATTCAGCCGTGGCAATTGCCTCGTCATACCAGTAAGACTCGATCATGTAGTCTTCTTTTTCCTGCAGTATGCACCGCTGGGCTATCTGCCAGCAGCCGTCCCTGAATACCTTGAGATCCTCAACTCCCATGGCGCTGAGGCTGGCTTCGAGTTCTTCCAGCTTGCGCTCTCTGAAACGCTCCGGCATGTAGGTTTTAATAACATGCAGGCAGTTTTTGTATTCCTCTTTAAAATTGGCAGAATACTGCACAACATCGGGTAATAGAACTATTTCTGTTTGGTGCTCAAAACTGTTTTCTTCCAAAACACATCTGGCTGCAAGTGTGCCCTTGAACTTCTCAGTCGCCGGCAGGGCTCTTTCAGCTTTCAGCTTATATTGAACAGCATTATCCCGGTGGTAGTCATCATTGATTTCTGCCTTAACCCCAAGTGCTTCAAAAATGCCTTCTTCATCCCGGCAGGTTACTTCCGGGTTTTCGGGTTTGAGCCTTTCTAAGCCCTGTTTGTCATCGTTCCACAGTCCTACCTGGTAAACTACCAATGTTTCACGAATATTACCGTCTTCTTCGGGATATGCATTAATTTCTTTTTCGCGGCCAAGGAAATTGGGCAACAAACCTTCATGGCACATCAACACACGGAACACGGTGCGGGCATGTTCCTTATCATTCCTGGCTGTTATTTCACAATTGAACGGATCATAAAACCTCTCCAGCGGCTTCTTTTCATCCTTATCAAGCACAAGTATCAACCGTTGACCTTCATCATTTTCACCGGTTGAAAGCTCAAACGGCGGATCAGACTGCATGCATTTAACTTCTACTTCAACCCCATCCTCATTCATAAAGTCCATCAGTTCATAGGGCATGGTAAACTCTTTGCCCGAAGCGGCCAGCACAGACAATGAGGAGTCAGGCAGGCGTATGTAACAATCTCCCACCAAATTAAAGGTGACATTATTCTGGAATACACCCCCCTCCCCTGTGAAACGGAAACTGACCACTCCTGTATCCGGCAAATTGGCACTATCATCACCAACTGCCCTCACCAGGGCATTCATATAATCACCCACCATGTTGGAAGAACCAACCTCCAAAAAGCGGCTATCAGAAAATATTTCTATTGCAGCAGTAAGATCCGGGCGCGGTATTTCCTCACCAGAAGAAGAAACCTCTGCCATGCGTGCATAAACATAAACCGGATCGTCATTGTATTTCAGCTTATCACCAAAATCTTTGTTAAGTACCATTTTGTAGCTACTGCCCGTGTCGTCCCCATCATCCCGCCCGGGCCTGCTGCCGGAAGCACCGGCTGCACCTGCTGCAGCCGCCGCCAGCCCGGCCATTCCTATTACAATAGCTGCCGGAACAGAAACATCGGTTTCGCCTGCAGCAGCATCAGCATCGGTATCAACTATAACAACCCCTTCCTGAGAAAAATCGAGTACAAAAGAAGGCAACCCCCATCCCCTGGAAAGATTCTCCTGCATTTCCTGTTCATCGGTTGTGGTGTAATTTTCAATTTCGCTGAGCACATCATAGGTTAATTCAAAAGACCTTGAACCAATATAACTATCATCACTGGAGGTGATAAGCCCGTCAGGCCCGTAGGTGCTGACTTTGCGGGTTAGATTAAATTGACCCTCGGCATCAATGCGAAAAGGCGCTCTTGGTTGTGTTAAATACAGCATGATGCTTGAGCCTTCCGCTTCAATCTCTGTTGTTCTTCGTCTTTCTTCGGGGTCGCCACTGTAAGGACGGGTTTCGTAGTGTGCTTCACCGGTATATTTCACCGTCCCCCGGGTCCAGGGCCTGGCGTTATGCTCTTCTCCTTCCAGCTGATGAACACCGTCAAAAGTAAGCGTACCCTCGGCGCTGATAAATTCGTCACTAAACTGCCCTTCATTGGTAACACTTTTGTTGTAGGAAAACGAGACCGGGCTGTTAAGAGAAAAGGTTTCATCAAGTTCTTTGATCATTTCGTATAGAGGGATCAACTCAAAGCTGGTTGAATAATCAAAGTCTTCCTGGTCAAAATAAACCCTGACATTGTCCGGCAGGTAATATACTGTTTCAGTGACTTGATTATGGTCCACCCTCACTGGCTCATCAGCATAGGTAAAGTCAACCCCGTCATAGCCGATACCCATGCTTCCGTGCTCGTTCACCCGGAAAGGCCCTGAATAGCTGTAGCTGTGGTAGTCTGTCCTTTCACCAATCTCAAACACGCTTCGCCGCTCGTGAAGCACCTCTACATTGATTTGAAACTCCATTTCGCCGGTCAGGATTATGTCTGGCTCAGAGCGGGGGTCTTCCCTGAATTCATTTATATCTACCAGTTTGGCATTTAAGCTAATGTTTCCGTCATAGTTATAACTGGTATGTTCACTGTGTTCGCTTACAAAGCTGCCAGAAGTCTGATTCTCATATACAAGTTCCTCGCCTGTATCAGCACTCACATCCATATCCTGTAACAAAAGCGCAATTAAATGCCCAATCCTGTGATCTTTGCTGTCGGTGAATTCACCGTAACGTAACCTGTAACCGCTGTCTGCCATAACCGGGGCAGCCATCATGCAAAACAGAAGCAGTAAAGCCATGCCTGCCAGAAAAAGGCGCCTGATGAGTTTAAACCTACCCTT
>PWTP01000163.1 GCA_003563865.1 Dehalococcoidia bacterium | reverse complement strand
GGTTGCCAAGCCTCTAATTAAAAAATTCAAGCTTTTCCTTTTTTCAGCGCAAAAATATATTGAAACGAAAGGGGATTGCTTTTACAATTTAATTAATAAATATTAAGGAGGTGTCATATGGGCTGGGTAAACTGGTTGGTGTACATTGCTTCCTTCTTTGTACCTGTTTTTGGCTTCATTACATTCTGGGTTTTTGCTGGAAGAAGTGACGAGCTAAAGGCAATTAGTAAAGGAGCCGTTATTGCAGGCTTTTTTGGGCTTTTGCTCTACATTATTCTTGCAGCTCTTGGTATTACTATGTTCCAATTCCTCTGGCCGGGCATGGAGGCGGTTACCTAATCACTCATCATCCGCTTCATAAGGGGTTATGAATATGTGTTTAGTACAACCCCGCAAGTGTAATCGTAAAATCCGTCTCCTGAGAAATTAACAGGTGCTTGGGAAGAGTAAACAATGCCGTAACTGATATCTACTTTGGCCTAGCCGGACTACTGGCTAGGCCAAAGTCATTATTACCCATATTTCGATGGCATATCGGTGTTCACAAAACCTCGTTCTGTTGACCTGATTGCTCTTTTATAAGCTTTAGTTGCTCGGGCAATAACGAACTCCATATTTTACTCCAGTTTCAGATCGTAAATTCGCCAGGTCTTGTAGTTCCGGGCTCCCATAAACTCTGAAGGGCCAAGAATCAAATGGTTATCTTCCAGCAATAGTGAAGCTTCACATTTCTGGTAGCCCCGCTGCATTGCATAATCCTTAACCTCGCTGAATAGACAGGCATCAATGCCTGATTTACGGAAGGCCGGGTGTACCCCAAAGAGCATCAGTCTAACAAGGGGGATACGACGCCGCTTCCACAGTAACCTGGCCACACGCACAAAATCCGAATCACCATACCACTGCCAGCGTGGGCGCAAAGCATAATAAGGGTCCGGGCAGGCTACAAGCATCCCGACTGGCCTGCCTCGGACAAAAGCGAAGCGTGCCATACCCGGGTCAACAATCAAGCGCAGAAAGTTTGCCAGTGAGGCCGCTTCTTCGTGGGTGATGGGCAGAAAACCCCAGTTACCAGACCAGGCTTCGTTATAAATCGCCACTATCATGCTTACCTCGTAGTGTAGATGCTTTAGATTGATCGGGCGTGTTTCAATCTCCCGGTGTTGTTTAACCTGTTTTGCCAGATGGTTCAACCGGTGTGGGGTTGGGGTTTTCAGGTCCAGCATGTAGGCGTGGTAGTCTTTGGCTTTGCCAAAGCCGTACCGCTCTAAGAATTGGCTGTAAAATGGGGGATTGTGGGTCAATTCAACCGTCGGGGGGTGTTCGAATCCGTTTATCAGTATACCCTGGCGCTCGTGGATGGCGTTGGAATATTCACCCGGGCCGCGCAGGACGGTCATACCGCGATCTTTTACCCACACGCAGGCGCGGTCAAGCAGGGCGCTGGCAACTTCATAATCATGGATAACTTCAAAAAAGCCAAAAAAGCCAATCCGGCAGCTGTGGTGCTCGTTATACCTTTTGTTTATAGCAGCCGAGATTCGTCCTGCAGGCTCACCATTTTTCCAGGCAAGAAAGTGGATAACATCGGCATGCCGGTGATAGGGGTGTGATCGTCTGAGCAACCCGTTCAGACCGAGGAGGCGGCTGCCGAGGAGTTCACCCTTCAAAGGCGGTGTCCAGCACGGATCATGTCGATAGAGACGCCAGGGTAAATGGGTAAAATCCTCTAGCCGTGGGCTATCCAGGGGAATTTCTTCAATCTTCAAATCAATGAGACTTCTCCAGATGATAATATTGCCGTTATTATATCACTGGAAAGTTTATAAAAAGTAGCAGCAACTATTTGCAATGGCACCAGAAACCGGTACTGTTTATTGAATCAATTAATTTTATCTCTACTGAGGCATCAAGTGGTATAAAATAATCTATTTTAGGCAGGATATAAGCAGAAAAAATGGGCAAAAGCATTATTGACAGGCCCTCCTTTTGCAGCCATAATGGCGTAAAATAGCAAACAGTAAAGGATGTTTAATGCCGCCCTTGCTGGCAGGAAGTTTATAAATGAGCATCTGGGCTGCTGTACCCCTCGCTACCTGTCTTGCCTATATCTGTGTTTTTATATTTGCCATCCAGAGGGTTGATAAAAGGGTAAACCGGGTATTTGCTTACTATCTCGGGCTGGCGGCCTTCTGGAGCTTTACTTCATTCATGCTGCGGTTGCAGACTGAACCGGAGCTGGCTTTACTCTGGAACAGGATTCTTGCCGTTGCCCTTGTAGCTGCCCTGGTAGCTTATTACCATTTTGTCCGTCTCTACACCGGTCGCTTACCTGGGAGGGGTGTACATCTTGGCTACCTGGCTTTACCGGTTCTATTATTTGTTTCTTTAACCACCGATTGGGTTATAGTAGATTCCTACATTGAAGACGGAGCTTTGGTTCACACGCTCGGTCCGGCGATTTATGCCATTGGTGCTTTAAGCCTTTTTTACACCTTTTCAGTTTTATATTTACTAAGAAAAAAGTACCGGGAATCCAGAGATCCGATTGAGCGCAATCGCACCGCCTACCTGCTGGCCGGCTGGTGCATCATGGCACCCCTGGCTTATACCAACCTGATACCTGTTGTAAAGGCATTGCCATTGGACCATATCGGCAGTTTTGCCAATATAGCCATCATTGCTTATGCTGTTACCAGATACAACCTGCTGGATATCCGCCTGGTCGCCAGACGTAGCCTGGGGTGGTTTATCCTTCTAATGCTGTTTATCGCTATATATACCGGAGGCCTGTTTATAGGCTTGAGGCTTTTTCCTGCCATTGCACACGTTGCCATTATTACCGGCACTTCGGTTTTTGTTATCTTATTATTTCTTATTTCCCGGCCGGTCTGGCAAAATGTTGAACAGGCAATAGACCGCCTTTTTTACCGGCAAAGCTATGCTTACCGCCAGTCCCTTGCTGATTTTGGCCGCCACACGGGCAGATCTCTTAACCTTAAAGAACTTGCCTGTCAATTATTGCCCATGCTTACCAATGCCATTAATGTTGAGCGGGGTTATCTGCTTATAAGAGATGGCAGCAGCGATTATTTTAAGGTTTGTTATGCCTACCCTGAAGCCGAAGGAGTAAAAAGCGATCAGACACTTTCATTCGATCCCGACAACCCCATTGTTTTCTGGCTGGATAAACACAACAGGCATCTAAGCCTGGATAGTATTGACAGACTGGCTCACTTTAAAGCCCTCTGGACAGACGAGAGGCAACAGCTGGATAAACTGGGAATAAAGATGTTTTTCCCGGTAAAAAGCAAGGGCAAAATGGTGTCAATCATAGCCCTTGGCCAAAAGAAAAATCACCGGCTGTACTCTGCCGAAGATATCTCGATGGTGGAAGGGATCACCGGTGAGTTAGGAGAGATTTTAGAAAACGCCCAGCTTTATAATTCTGCGATGATAAAAGCCAATACTGATGAACTAACCTGGCTTTACAACCACCGCTATTTTCATGAAAGGCTGGAGCAGGAGATTGCCCGGGGTTCACGTTTTGGCTCCACATTTTCACTGATAATGCTTGATATTGACCTGTTTAAGGTATATAACGATATCTATGGCCATCTTGCCGGAGACCAGGTCTTGCGCAGGGTGGCTGAATATATTAAAGAGGCTATACGCAGCATTGATCTTGCCTTCCGTTATGGCGGCGAAGAGTTTGCCGTCATCCTGCCAGAAACAACTATTCAGGATGCTTACAAGGTTGCTGAGCGCATTCGTAAAATGATTGAGGCTGACCCCGCTTCAAGGACCATGCCCGTCACTGTAAGCCTGGGTATCGCTAACTGGCCGGGTGATGGCGTGATGCGAGAAGAGATAATCGGGGCAGCCGACGCGGCTCTGTATCATGCAAAGAATTCCGGCCGGAACCGTACCGGCCTTACTGCAGATGTCTCAGCTTCCGGTGAAAATAAATCTGCTGCTAAGCAATCCGGCCGCTCCCGTTCACTGAATATCATCCATGCCCTGGCGGCAACGGTAGATGCCAAAGACAGCTATACCTATGGGCATTCGCGTAAAGTAAGTGAATATGCCGTCTCCCTCGCCGAGGCGATAAAGCTACCGGAAAACAAGGTCAGCATCATACGTACAGCCAGCTTATTACACGATATCGGCAAGATCGGAATACAGGACTCCATTCTTAACAAAAAGGAATTCTTGACCATTGCCGAGTGGGAACCCATCAAGGCTCATCCCGAAATCGGTGTTGAGATATTGCGCCATGTAACCGAGCTCTCCGACTGCCTGCCTTTAATACTGCACCATCACGAACGCTACGATGGCCGGGGTTATCCAGCGGGTTTACAGGGCAGCAGTATCCCCCAGGGGGCACGCATCATTGCCATCGCCGACGCCTACGATGCCATGACTACCCCCAGGCCATACCGTGGTCGCATGACACGGGAAGACGCCGTTAGATAACTAAAGAAACATGCGGGAACACAATTGGATCCTGAACTGGTGACGACATTTTGTGGGATCATTAAGCTTGTCTGAGCGGATAGAAATATTTAAATAAGTAGCGGATTGCCTGCACAAGGAGAGGCGCTGAATAACAATAGGCTAAAAAAACCAGCTTGTCTGCCGGTTGTTTAGCAGTCTATGAATTGCCGAGTAACCATGTCCCACTTCTCATCCATAAGGGCGGACTTAATGTTGCCATGCGCGACAGTGACCACCGCTTTATGCGGGGTTAATACCTGGGCGAGCATTTGTCCAGTTCTATCTCCATAACCGGCCTGTCTGCATACGAATTGGAAGATAAAAGTCCATGTCTCCCCAATGTCAGAATACAGGGTTTTTACCAGTTGCAAACTGTTTTCGAAGCCATCAAAGGTAAAGGTAGGCTCCCTTTTCACAAACTCCTCAGCCAGTTTTTGGGATTTATTTTCGTCCATATTACACCACATCGACAACCGATGATTTATTCCCTTATGGCAAGCAAGGGGTAGAGGGCAACGTTCAAAATCCCACATACCCCTTGCTGATATGGCGCAGCGGCTGTATTTACTTACAGTATTTGTTATCCGGTGTTTCACCGTCCCATTCTAGTCCCTCGGCTTCAACTGCGGTTATTTCAGTATCATAGCAGCCGGGGCCATGGTTGACGAGGCTGAAGGTAACGGTACCATTAGCATTAGTTGTCCCCTGAAAATTCCAGGAACTGCCATCGTTACAGTGCAACATAGCCGAAACCGAAGCATCGGCTACCGGGTCGTCCAGGTCATCCAGCAACAGGAGTGTAATGTCCAGATGCCTATCATTGTGACGCCCACCTCTGGTGTCATAGGTGATGGACTCAACCCTAACCACACTCGCTACAGTAACTTTCTCCAACACAAAGTCCACGGTCATGTCACTCTCAACCGTGATGCACTTTGTCTCACTGCTGTAACCTTCTTTGCTGGCAGTGATATCATAGATGCCTTTCTCAACATCAGATATTGAGAAAGTGCCTTCACTGTCAGTTATAGCAGATTGGCCTGTTTTTTCAATGGTAACAATCGCGCCCTCTAAGGGAGAGTCAGCCGTATCTTTAACCGTGCCCGATACTGTATAAGTCGAGGTGGCTTGCAGAACAAAGTTCCGGGTAACTGTAGCATCCTCTTCAACCTTCACTGTTGCTGTTTCAGAATCGTATCCGTCGGCCGAAGCGGTAACATCCTGGTCTCCTGCCGGGACATTTTCTAACAGGTAATATCCGTTCAAATCTGTCGTGGCCGATAAATCGGTTCCTTCCACCACCACAGTCGCCCCTTCGATTGCTGCGTCGCCTTCATCTGTAACCGTTCCTTCAATATTTCCGGTTGCCGGCGGCTCAAGCGCTAAAGCTGCGCTTACCGCCAGGTCAGCCCGAACGAGTCCATGCCCTTGATGGTTGGGGTCAAGCCCTAAATCTTCGGCTGTGCCTTGCAGGGTTGCCCTTATCTCAGCATTGGTCAAAGTAGGATTAACTGCCCAGGCCAGAGCGGCTGCGCCAGCAGCGTGTGGTGAAGCCATTGAAGTGCCGCTATAAGTACCGTAGCTGTTGTTCGGCAAAGTGCTCAAAATACTTACGCCCGGAGCAATGAACTCCACAGCCGAACCAGTGCTGGACCAGCGTGCCCGGCTGTCCTTGTCGTCTGAGGCCGCTACAGCAATGACCGAATCGTATTTGGCCGGGTAAATGACATTATCTCCCCTGCCGGGAGGGTTGCCGCTATTGCCGGCTGCGGCAACCAGCAGGTGTCCGGCTGAATAAGCGGCATCGCAGGCATCCTTTAGCGTCTGCGAATCACTACTGCTTCCCAGGCTCATGTTCATTACCGGTATGCCTTGGTTCACTGCCCATTCGATGCCGGCTACCACTGAGGAAACTGTACCGCTGCCCGAATCGTTCAGAACCTTGACGGCGTAGAGTTCCACTTCAGGGGCCACTCCGACGACACCCAGTTCATTGTCCAGGGCAGCTATGGTTCCGGCTACGTGGGTGCCGTGTCCACTGCTGTCGGAGCCCCAGTGGGTATCATCAATGGTGTTGGTGCCGCCCTCCACGACTAGGTCCTCGTGATCCTCATCTATCCCTGTGTCAAGGACAGCAACGCCTATACCTTCCCCCATAGAATTATTCCAGGTGGGAAACGGATGCTCTTCGTCTTCGAAAACTCGATCAATACCCCAGGGTACGATTTGAGAAACGGCATAAACGGCCACGTCCGGCTCAACATATCTAACCACGGGATTTTTTTCCAGAGCGTCTACTGCCTGTGCCGGCAGGCGGGCAGCAACAACATTTACCAGGGTGAACTGCCGGTAAACCTCGCCTCCGAATTGCTCCACCAGTTTGGAGTTCGGTGGGCCCTCAAATCCTATCAGGAAATCTTCATGTTCTGGCTGGTTGTTCCCAAGAACTGCGGCCGGAGCCTGGGCAACAATCAGACCGAGAGCCAGCACAAGGGTGAGGAAAATTGCCCCAGGCCGCTTAACACTTCTTTTTATGTTCATCTAACACCTCCCTGCCGTATTTCAAATCTTCTTCTATCCATAAACCCCTCCTCCAAGTTTACTTTGATTAATCACAATCTACACCGGTGACCCGGGTTTCTTTCAGAATATCCAGGCCAGTCGCAAGGTTGCAACCGTTATTCCGGACCAGCTCCTTTATAGTATGTTTGCGCATCCTTTGCAGCAGCTCTGACAGCAGGTTGATCTCCTCCTGGTTGAAGCAGGACATAACCCGGAATACGATATTCCGGCTGGGCTGCCTTACTTTCTCAAAAAGTTGCTGTCCTTTTGACGTGGTTACCACTCGTATCGCCCTTCCGTCATTTTTGTCTTTTTCCCGCTTAACCAGTCCGGCTTTCTCCATGCGGCCGATTACTGTGGTGAGACCTTTTCTGCTGCGGAAAAGCATTTTTTCAAGGTCAGTCAATGTCGGAGATTTTTGGAAGGTCTGTAAAGCAACCAAGATCCTGAACTGGGTCGGGGTTATGCCAAGCCCGGAGAGCTCGATTTCTGCGTGTCTGTATATAATATCCGAAGTATTTAGCAGCAATACATAGGTGGCAATGGAAGAATCAGCAATCTTTAGTTCAATCATAAGTTGACACCACAAAATTAGTCTTATATGAGTATATATTAATATTGGCTTAACTTGCTGTCAATACCCCTCCAGGCCTGAAACAGACATATAAAAGTATAATTTTAATATTTTTCTCCAAAATTAACGGCAGGGATATTGACATGTGGTTTATCGGCGTGATAGTTTAGCATGTCAGTATATCGAGAACCTATATACCAGCCGCCTGCTCCCCGGCAGGTTGAGGAGGCTCATCATGGCTGATGGCAGCAATAGGGTCGTTGTAATTACCGATAGCATCGCCTGCATACCTCGGGAGATGGTTGAAAAGCTAAATATCATTATCGTGCCTGTAAACATCTGCTTTGAGGATAAGGTATACCGGGACTGGATTGATATTACGCCGGATGAGGCCTATGAGATGTTTCTTAAAAACCCCGACGAGTTCAGGACATCCCCGGCCTCAGCCGGGCAGTTTCTAGAAGCCTACCGTGAGGCAAACAGTTTTGCAAGCAACATATTGTGTATCACCCTTTCCTCAAAGCTTAGTACCGGCTACAACATGGCCGGTGTGGCCAAAGAGCAGGCCAGGCAAGAGCTGCCCCAAACAAGGATAGAAGTACTTGATTCCGCCAGTGTTACCGCTTCTGAGGGGTTTATAGCCCTGGCTGCTGCCAGGGCAGCAGCTGAAGGAAAGGACCTGGAGGAAGTAATCAAGGCGGCAGAAGATGTAAAAAGCAGGGTTACCTTCCTCATAGCGCTGGATACCATCAAGCACGTCTACCGTACCGGCCGAATTCCCAAGGCAGCTTCCCGGCTGGGAGAGGCGCTGGGCGTCAAGCCTATACTTACCATCTCATCCGGGGAGGTCAAGTTTGCCGGTATGGCCAGAAAGCACCAGCATGGCCTGGATCGCGTCGTTAAAACGATGAAGGCCAGGGTGGGGCGGTCACCGGTTCATGCCGCCGTAATGCATGCCTATGCCAGACAAGAGGCAGAGCTGCTAAAGGAGCGCATCGCCTCTGAATTTACCTGCACAGAGCTCTGGCTCACCGAATTCAGTCCCGTAATGGGCTATGCCTGCGGCACCGGCACGGTAGGTGTTGCCTTCTATGCGGAAAAGACGCCGCCTGCCGACCAGGAAAATAAAGACTAACATCCAGCCCTCCTGCTACCTAGCCAGTTCAGATAGCCTGGCATGCCAGATGCCACAGGAGCATGCAGGTACTCCGGTCAATCTTGTTTTTAAATAAAAAAACAGGGAGGTGATTTAATGACGGCCAACGTAATCTTTGTTATTTGTGCCTATCTTTTTGGTGCCCTGCCACACCTTCACCTGCTGGCCAGGATGGCCAGACTCAAGATAGAGGGCGATCTACACATTGGCCTGTGGAGGCAGGGTGGGCGCTTGGCAGGCACCATCGGGGTACTGGGCGATATAGCCAAGGGCGTAATCGTTATACTGGTGGGCAGACTCTTAAACCTTGATATAAGCGTACTGGCATTTGGTGGCCTGGCCGTTGTAATCGGGCAGATGTGGCCGGTATTTTCCCGGTTTGAAGGCGAGAAGGGCAACAGCACCGGCCTGGGCATGGTTATCATCCTGACGCCTTTGCCCGCTCTTATAGCGCTGATACCCATAATAACCGGTCTCATGGTCAAGCTGGTGCCCCATCTGGCTGCGCCGGGGCAATCTCTAAATGAGAAACTGAAACTTGGCGGGCCGCCAAGTCTGAGCCTTCCGCTGGGAATGGCAATAGGGTTTCTGGTTTTGCCCTTTGCCAGCTACTGGCTGGGCGAACCCCCGGTGATATTCTGGTGCTACTTCGCCCTTTTTGTTCTCATCATGGCAAGAAGGGCCGTTGAAGAACTGGGGGCAGATTTAAAGCTAGGCAGAAACAGGGCAAGAAGACTGGCAAGGCGCATCCTTTATGACCGTTCCGAAATATAATATGGAGTTTTTAGGTTGAGAAAATCTTCTTTGCCCTATGTTAATGTGGTATATTGTTCATAATTTTCATTTCCCCGGGATTAAAGGAGGTATACTCAAATGGCAATTAAAATTGTTACCGACAGCACTTCTGATTTGCCCCAGGACCTGGTCGATAAGCTCGGCATAACCATTGTCCCGCTGTATGTACTGTTTGGCAGTGAGACCTATCGCGATCGAGTAGATATTACAGAAGACGGGTTTTATGAGAAATTGCTAACCACTTCCACCCACCCTACCACTTCTCAGCCCACCCCGCAGGACTTTGTCGAGTTTTACACCAAATTGTCCAAAGATGCCGATGGAATCATTTCGGTTCACATCTCGAGCAAGCTGAGCGGCACCTGTAACTCGGCCCTTCAGGCAAAGGAGGCGGTATCGACCGGTTGCCCGATTGAAGTCATAGACTCGGAGAATGTGTCCATGGGTCTGGGACTTATTGCCATCGGGGCAGCCGAGATGGCCAATTCCGGCATGGAGTTTAAGCAGGTGATTGAGGGGACCAGGCAACTGGTTTCCAAAACCCATGTCTGGGCCATGTTCGATACCCTGAAATACCTGGCCAAGGGCGGCCGTGTCGGCAAGGCTAAGGCACTGATGGGCTCTGTGCTCAGTATCAAACCGATACTTGCCGTCAAGGGTGGCGAGATGACACCGGCCACCAAGGCCCGCAGCAGGGAGAAAGGCATGGATTTACTGTACGGCTTTGCTGGCAGGTTTACTGCAATTAAAGACCTTGCCGTTATGCACTCAACCACCCCGGATGAAGCTAGGGCGCTTGCCGACCGAATCGGGGCCATCTTTGATTGTGAGCGGATCAAAATCGGCAGGCTGGGAGCCACGCTGGGTGTGCATGCCGGACCGGGTGCGTTGGGTGTCGGTATTGTAGAAACGTAAAAATCAGCAAGTAACCGCCTTTACCCTGTTGGTTCAAAAAAAGGGCAACCTGTGTGCTTAGAGTTGTGGCAAAAATGGCACGCTGATTATCAAGACCTCAACGATTGCTATCATGACCGGATTCATCCCCGAGCAGATCGTTCCTTGAGCCATCAAGCATATTGAGCACTTGGGTTACGGGCTCAATATGTATTCTCCGGCAACTTGTTTGCTGACCGATTATTTTCAAAGCATTTAGAATAGATCCAACTACCACTCTATTGCATATTGTGTGTGTCCGGGGTAAGTGGAGGTTGTATAGTTAAAAATCTGCAGGCTTTGGCCGGCTTTGACAGCTTGGATGGTGTAATCCATAAAGACTTCTACATGCCAACCCAGGCTCCCAAGTTGCATTACATAATAGTCAGAAATAGCCTGTGTGCTTGCTGGAGAAACATACACGGTATAATGCTTTTCATCCGTCTCGTTTACCATGTGTGAACTATAGTCTATCCGGACAGACTCTGGGTAAATGGGTAAAAATTCAGGATCGAGACCATCGACTTCCACAGGTTTCTTTTCGGGTATAGTTTCGGGCTCTGTTTCTGGTGCCTGGTCTATAGTGGCCGGTGGTTGAGTCACAGTCTTAGTAACAGTAATGGTTGGTGTTGACGGTGGTTGCGTTTGAGTAACCGTAACGGGTGGCTGGGTTTCTGTTATTGTATATGTCACCTTGGTGGCTTCGGTTAAAACTTGTGTGAGTTACGGTCATCGGTGTCGGCTCCGATACCGGTGGAATATCATTAGTACAAGCTGGAAGAGTCAAGGCAGCTGCCAACAGCAAAAGCAACAGAACCCTGGCCGTCAGTTTATAGCTTTTCATCTTAACACCTCTCTGCTTAAAGCTTTCATCCACGGCACCTGGCAATGAAAAATCTCACAATGGAGATATTCATATATAAGGCCAGAACTACAGTTTGTTATTATTAATTGATATTCTGATGCATTATCTTCGGAAGAATATACAATACTTTTTAGATAAGGATTATCGTATAACAATAAAGATTGTATTGCGGTAACGAATGTTACCAAGATTAATTTGGGCTTCGATTGCCTTTAATAAACCGAACTTAATAAAT
>PWTP01000069.1 GCA_003563865.1 Dehalococcoidia bacterium | reverse complement strand
TAAAGGTCAAAAAATTTAAACAAATTTACCCCAAAAAACAGGACTATAACGCTATTTAATAAACCTGCATTCAATGTTCAAATTAAGGTATGAGAAAATACCTTTCGTTAGCTGCGGTTATATTTGTTGTCGGCTGTATTATCACATTGGTAATAAATGTTGTGCCTGCAACTGCAGATTCAATCCAGACAACCAACGCTTCAGTTGAAAGCGGCATAAACGAACCTCAGATTACAGGCGAAGATAATCCAACCGCTCTGCTTGCCGGCATAAATACAAGTGAAGTAAATATAACCGGTTTATATTCCGACGAAATGACTGCACAATGGGGCTTGAATCATCTTTCAATACACAATGTGTGGGAAATAACCCTTGGCAGCCCTGAAATTATCGTAGCTGTGCTTGACACAGGTATTGACTCTACCCACCCGGACCTTGCCGGGCAGGTAATCAAAGAGGTGAATTTTTCATCTTCGCCCACCAGTGATGATATCTACGGCCATGGTACTCATATAGCCGGTATAATAGCTGCCAAACTGGATAACCAGGGAATTGCCGGAGTAGCGCCCTCTAGCCGTCTTTTTAATGTAAAGGTGGCTGAAGATGACGGTACCTGTGACATTGAAAATGTAGCCCGAGGAATAGAATGGGCGGTCGACAATGGAGCCCGCATAATAAATATTAGTATACAGCTCAGCAATACATCCCGGAGTTTGGAAAAGTCAATAGAGTATGCTAATGATAATGGAGTGATAATTGTGGCTGCTGCAGGCAACAATCGCTTTGAACAAGCAGTTTATCCTGCCTACTACCCTTCAACCATTGCTGTAACCGCAATCACGCTCGAAAACAATCTGGCACCCCTGGCTAATATTGCCGACTGGGTAGATTATGCCATGCCCGGTCATAAAATATATTCAACTATGCCGGATGGTGCGTATGGATATGAAACCGGAACTTCTTTTGCTGCTGCTCATATGAGCGGCTTGGTTGCCTTGCTTTACAGCATGGTTTTAGACGCAGGAAATGGCATGGATGCTGTTAGCCAGGTACATGAACTATTAGGCTACTTTTCGCAGGATTATTCTGTTTACGGGTATTCAATTAATACTCTTGATCTGGAAGTATTAAACAACTAAAACATTCAGCTGTGTTTTCAATATTTCGAATACAAAGCAGGGAAAACGTGAGGATGGCATTAATAGTGATTTATATTATCAACGCCAACGGAAAAACCATTTGACAAAAACCGTCTAATTGATATACAAAGGCTGAAAACGTTACAGCGCCGGCTCCAGTACCACCACTTCGGTGGGCCCAAACAGGGAAGCCTTCTCGAATTCTACTTCGGAAGTGCCTGGCTGCCTCACCCTGTCCATCAATGCCAGAAAAACCTCTACACCGTCAACTGGAAAATCAGGGCACCTTTTATTGCGGTAGTGCATGGGGATGGCAACTCCGGGTTGGAGCTTTTGGCAGATTTTGATTGCCTCTCCTGCATCTATGGTGAAATTACCGCCCACAGGAACAAGTAAAATATCAACAATACCGATCTGCGACTGCTTTTCCGGACTCAACGCATGACCCAGGTCACCCAGGTGGCATACTCTGATGCCATCGATTGAAAAACAGAATATGGTATTAATGCCGCGCCGGCTGCCCGATGAATCATCATGATAGCAATCTATCCCCTGAAACTCCACATTCTTTACATTGTGAACGCCACTGCCCTTGACAACTGCGGGCTTTCCTTTAACCGCCTTAACATAGTTGTGGTCAGCGTGGTCATGGCTCACTGTAATAACATCAGCCTCAACCTCTATAGGGGCATAATTCAGGCCCAGGGTGCCCGGTGTGTAGGGGTCGGTGACTACCCTCAAGCCGTCCCTGGAAGTAATAAGCATTGAAGCATGACCCAACCACTTTATTTTCATAACCAACCTCCTCGTGCCTGCTATTATTTCTTTTATTGTCTGATTTCGGGTAAGTTGCTAGAACAATTATACTCTAGAATCCAGAGTCAAGAAAGATACTCAGCCGACCTTTTGCCATTCATGTTTTAAGCGAAATGCCTGTAAAGAAAGCTGGATATCTTTTCTCTTAGAGCCTCGTGCTCCCATGGATAGTGGTGCCCTGGTGCTCCGATATAGAAAAGGGCTTCTCCCATGCATTCCTGCTCAATACCCATTAAGTCTTCGAGGTTGGCCCGAATTATGGTAAAAAAGTCACCATTGCTTAACGAATCAGGGCGTTTTCCATTGTGCCGGGTAACCAGTGAGCGTTCAAAATCAATGCGGCGTTGTACTACCATCGGGCCGGTTTGAATTGCAAATACCCGGTGATTATCCTTGAGTTTGCGTATTGTTTCTTCCACAATCCCAGAACCATTACTTTCTCCGGCAACGATTACCTGTATACCCGGCAGGTGCCGGGTCAGGAATTCAATCCGTAAGGCCAGTTCGCGGGATTTCAATGGATTTAGCCCCCAGAAAGCTATCACTTCATTAACTACTCCGGTAAGTCCCGGCTGTGTACGCTTATGGTCAAGAGCCAGCACCTCATGGTTCAAATCTGAAAGCTCCTGCATAATGCCTTCCATTAATGTGCGCCAGCCAGGCGAGTCTTTTACTGAAGACCAGCCAAAACCACCGGCGTTAAAAATTATCAGCACATCGATGTTCCTGGCTGCTGCAAAGGTGCCGATAAGCTGGGCAGTTAAATCCTCAACAGCCTTGATATTGGAACCATACAGGTTATCGGCCTGGTGTCTGGCATCAAGAATAACCGATTCAGGCACACCATCGAGGTTTTCAGTAGAAAGATAATCATCCTGTTCACCCTTTAAATATAAACGGGATGGCTCTACCGGGCCGGGCACCAGCAGTATAGCTAGAAGGCTCAACGGGACAACCAGACAAACAATAAGATTCAACTTGCGAATACTAGAAGTCATAATAAAATCCTATGATAACTTGTATCAAGTCCACAGGTATGAAAATAAACCACCTTTTTTTATAATCAATAGTATCAATTTCGGCTGCTTTTTCTAATGTTTTGCCTGGATTATCAACAACACTGGTTTTACTTACCT
>PWTP01000172.1 GCA_003563865.1 Dehalococcoidia bacterium | reverse complement strand
TGCACCTCAAGGCCGATATCATTCAGAACCTCTATAATAAGATCACGCCTTTTGCGGTAGATCTGGTTAAATTTATTGATTACTTCGGGGTCGCTGTTTAAAGCGGTAATGGCCGATTGTTGTATTGCCTGAGGTATCCCTGAGTCCAGGTTGGATTTGAGGGTAGATAATGCCTGGACCAATCTTTCATTGCCAACTGCCATACCGATACGCCAGCCGGTCATATTGTAGCTTTTGGATAGAGAGTGGAATTCGACACCGACCTCCCTGGCGCCTTTGGCCTGTAGCAGGCTTGCCGGTGGCTCTCCCTCAAAATAAATTTCCGAATATGGGTTGTCATGACAAATCACAAAATCGTATTTTTTGGCAAATTCCACGGCCCGGTTGAAGAAATCAAGGCTGGCAGTAGCACCTGTCGGGTTGTTGGGATAATTTAACCACAGCACTTTTGCCTTTTCTAATATGTCTTCGGGAATCGAGGCAAAGTCAGGCAAAAACCGGTTTTCTTCTTTAAGCGGCATACAATATGTGCTGCCTCCGGCAAGCATGGTTCCAATGGCATAAACCGGATAGCCAGGATCTGGGACCAGTGCAATATCACCCGAATCGATTAAACAAAAGGCCATATGGCCGATACCTTCTTTAGAGCCTATCAACGGAACGACTTCTTTGTCCCTGTCCAGGCTCACTCCAAAACGCCGGTTATACCAGTTACACACCGCCTGACGTAGTTCGGGAAGCCCGGATGTCTCCGGGTAACGGTGGTTAGCTGGCACCTCTGATGCCTGGTGCAAACTCGTTAATATATGCTCAGGGGTCGGCATATCGGGGTCTCCGATAGCAAAGCTTACAACTTCTTCTCCCCTGGCCTTTTTTTCATTGATTTTACGGTTTATTTCTACAAAAAGATATGGTGGCAGTTTGGATAATCGTTTGGATAATTTCATTTTCTCTCAACCTCAAATATATTTAATAATCTTGTAACTCGCCTGTAAAGACTGTTTTTGCAATGCCCTGCAAAAATACTTCTCCGGAAGACTCCCATTTTACTGTGAGCTGGCCGCCCAGAAGATTGATTGTAACCGGTTTATCAGCAAATCCCAGCAACCGGGATATTACGCCAATAGCGCAAGCTCCACTGCCGCATGCCAGTGTCTCCCCTACTCCCCTTTCCCATACACGGGCTTCGATTTCCTGCCGGTTGATAATCCTGACTATCTCGAAGTTTACCCGCTCAGGAAACAATGCGTGGTTTTCTACTACCGGGCCAACACACTCAAGCGGAAAGCTTTCAACCGGGTTGTTGATGAAGTGTACGGCATGTGGATTACCCATGGATACAAAGCTTAAATTAAGCAAGCACCCTTCAACTTCAAGCGGGTAGCCGGTCAAGAAATTTATGTCAAGCTGCCTGGTGTACTTTTTTTCACCCAGGTTCACCGGTATCTTTTCAGCCTCAAACTCAGGCCAACCCATACTGGTTTCTATTCTGGTCCCATTTGCTCCCTGCTCTATTATGCTGGCTGTTCTCGGGCCTGCTCTAGTGTTAATGGTTAAATGCTTGCCCGCTGGTGCCGGGTTGTTTTCAATAATGTACTTAACCAGGCACCTTAAGCCATTGCCGCATGCTTCAGCTTCAGACCCGTCGGCATTAAAAACCGTCATGCCCGGTTTGTTAGTGTTTTGGCCGGATAATACCAGCAGGCCGTCTGCTCCTATCCCAAAATGACGGTCACAGACAATAACTGCCAGATCAGCATAGTTATCGATCAAGTTGCTTTCTTCAATTATGACAAAGTCATTACCGGCACTCTGAAGTTTAGTAAAAGGTATCTTCATCAGATGTTTGTTAGTTCCTCCCTGGCCAGATATATTATCTTTTCGGTATAATCCCTTTCCATTATATCAAACCATTTAATACGCCTGTCGGTTAAACTGAACCAGTTATATTGAGTACGCACCAGCCGGTGGCTTTCAAACTTGATCTGCCGGATTGCATTATCCAGGCTGAGTTCTCCCTTGATATACTGTCCTATCTGCCGGTATCCGATGCTTGTCATTGAAGGCAGTTTGAGGCTGTAGCCCCGGTTAACCAGGCTTGCTACTTCTTCAACCAGCCCTTTTTGTATCATGGCATCCACTCTGCGGTCAATCATTTCATACAGCTTGTCCCTGGGGGCGGTAAGGCCGATAATCAGGCTGTTATACTGTGGATTCTTTTTAGCAGGAACTGCGTTGCCGGTTGTTTTAGCTATTTCAAGTGACCGGATTACCCGCCTGGTATTACGCGGATCAATCCTGTCGGCGGCTTCCGGATTAAGCTTTTTGAGCTCTTCATAAAGACCTTCAGCATTTTGGCTGGCTTTTTCTTCCAGTTTTTTTCTCAGCTTTAAATCGGGTTTTACCCGGGCGGCTTCCCAGCCCTCTAATATCGACCAGGTATACTGGCCACTGCCTCCGGTTAATACTGGCAGCTTGCTCCGGTTAAACACCTGCCGGATGGACTCGTAACACATTTGTTGAAAATCTACCAGACTGAAGCTTTCATCCGGGTTTATTATGTCAACCAGATGATGTTCTATCTCCTCTCGTTGTTCGAGTGTAGGTTTGGCCGTGCCGATATCCATGTACCTGTATACCTGGCGGCTATCGGTGCTGATTATTTCTCCATTGAATATACGGGCAAGTTTTACTGAAAGCCGGCTTTTCCCGATACCGGTAGGCCCGACTATGGCTAGAATTTTGTTCATAACAAAAAGAAAGGGTTTAAAAAATACCTTTAGCTTTGGCTGCCTGTTTGACAATGCTTATAAATTGCTCTGGTTTAAGGCTGGTGCCTCCAACCAAAGCTCCATCGATATCAGGCTGAAGAATGTATTCTTCGAAATTTTGAGCAGTGACGCTACCGCCGTAAAGTAAGCGAATAGCACCTGTTGCTTCAGCACCAAGGATATTGGTTAAAACCCGGGTTATTGCATTCATCATAAGATTGACATCATCGGTAATGGCAGCTATTCCGGTGCCAATAGCCCATATGGGTTCATAAGCAATTAACATATCACCCGCATTATTAACACCGTCTAGCGCCGTTTCCAGCT
>PWTP01000125.1 GCA_003563865.1 Dehalococcoidia bacterium | reverse complement strand
TATCTCGGGTATTGCCATTTCTCCGGCTATTTCACCTTCAAGTATTAATTGTTTAGCCATCCGGAAATCAGCCGGCCTGAATTCACGGGTGTCCGGATTGATTACGACATCAGCTCCTGCAAGGCTTTCAAGCACAGTCCGGTGATTAGCGATATCAAAAACACTCATCATTACCTCAAATATCCCGGGAGATTTGCTTTTTTTATGTTTATACCCTGCTTTCGAGGTAATTCTTGAAAATGGAATGGCATTTACTGCAACTACAACATCAGCACCCATTGACCTGGCCACATTAACCGGTACCTGGTTAATTAATCCGCCGTCAATAAGATAACGGTTATTTTGCTTGACAACTGCAAATATAACTGGAATGGAAACGCTGGCCCTAACAGCCTCAAGTACAGAACCCTTATTCAGGACTACTTCTTCACCCGTATTCAGATCACAGGCAACGCAAGCATAAGGGATTCTCAAATCATCAAAATTTACATCGCCAATAATTGTTTTAAGCAGGCTGATTAAACGGTTGCCGGCAATGAAGCCCCCGTGCGGCAACCGAATATCAGCCAGAGACGCCCAGTCTCTCAGACCCATACTTATGGCCATTTCTTTCAATGATTCAGGTTTTACGTTGTTAGCATAAGCAGCGCCGGCCACTGAACCGGCGCTGGTGCCTGCGATTATGTCAATTGGTATATCGTTTTTTTCAAGAGCAATTAATACACCAATATGTGCCAACCCTCTAGCGGCACCTCCACTTAAAGCCAGGCCAATTTTTTTCCGCTCAGTCAAAGTATTTCTCCAAACATATATTACCAGAGATCATCAAGGTTTTGGCCAATAGCATTATCTTCAAAATTTGAAAAGTCTTTATAAGATTTAGCAGTTCCGTAATCTCTGGGGCGAAAGGCAACCGGCATTGGCACTGAATGGCCAAATATTAAAGCCTGTTGTTTGGACGACAACTTTGCCAGTACTGATTTTAATCCGCCTTTACCAGACACCCCGGCCAGAACGCTGTCAATATCTTTTTCACTGTCTAAGAGGCAGGTGATTTTGGTTCCGAGTTGGCTCATTATCTCTTCATCTATACCCGAAGGCCGCTGATCGATAACCAGTAATGTAGCATTATATTTTCTCATTTCTCTGGCAATGGTTCCAAATATGGTTTGGCTGGCTACTCCAGAGTTTAAGAATTTATGGGCTTCTTCAATAGTTATAACCAGCGGTTTGGGTTGCTGTTGGTTCTCAGCCATTGCTGTTTCAGTAGCCTGTTGATATTGGGAGTATATGCGCCGAGTCAGCAGATTGGCTACCAGTATGTAAGCGGTAAGTTCGCGGTGGCGGCCAAACTCAAGAACAACATGTTTGCCGCTTTGTAAATATTCAAGTACTTTTTCTACTGTGCGCACTTTTACACTGGAAGAAGTAAATGGTAAACGGTGAATTGCAGTAAGGCCGCGCCGCAGATTTTGAAAGGTAGCTTCGTGAATGTTCAAGCTTTTGAGCAGATCACCGGTTTCCTCCTCATCTTCCAAATCCAGTGCTTTCTCAATCCAGTTCTTCCCGAAACGTCTTTTTAGCATATAAGTAGCTGAAACAGCCTGTTCGGTTAAGTTTAGAGTTTGCCTTAATAACTCGATGTCCTCAGGTTCAATTTCATCATATCCAATTGTAACCACAAAATCTGTACTTACTCCTCGGTCACGGGAGTTCTTCTCATCCAGAGTAAAAACCGAAACCTCGGCGGGAAATAGCTGCTTCAAGCCCTTGACCGGGGCAGCTTTTTCCCTGGTGCCCATCCAGCCGTATTCGCTGTGCATGTCAAAAACCAGATTGACCGCAGCATTTTTTTGAAGTATGCCAATAAGCAGCATTCGGGTGAGGAATGTTTTACCGGTACCACTTTTTCCAAAAACTCCATTGGAACGTGTAACAAGTTCTGGAAGATTTAAACACAGCTTTACCTCCATATCCAGCGGGTTGCCTATAAAGAAATTTTGGGGACCTTCTTTGCCGAAAACCAGCTCTATATCAGCATCTGATGCAAGATAAACCGGAGAGAAGTGGCTGGGAATAGATTTAACTGGTTGCGGGCCATCAATAAGACTTTGATCAGACCCCAGGTTGAGATAAGGTACAATCTGCATGGTACCGTAAGTGGAAGTTCCAGACAAAACTTTGGCTATAAACGGGTCCCCTACACCGGATGAAGATTGCAGCAGTCCCGAATCGGTTACTTCCAGGCTGATATCATTAATCAAGCCAAAATACCTTTTAAGGTGGCCTTGAATGGCAACCAAATGGCCAACCGTGATATCCTCAACCGATACTTTTTTATCAAGACGGGCTTCGATCCCCCGGGTCAGTGATCCGGATATTACCGTGCCTAGCTTGTTGAATTCCTGGTTGCTCATAATTTAATCCTGGACAAAATATTTTTTAGCCGAAGATAATCCGCGCTTAACAGTTCGGCCAGGCTTACACCGGCTCTATAAATAAACTCTTCAGGATGGTCGTAGGCTGAACTCAGGTACCGAACCCCGGCCGAAATGAGCTCTTCAACCGGAAATTCAGATTGGCTGTTAGCCAGCAACATCAGGAAATCGAGTGACTGGCTGAACTGCTGCACTTCTTGGCTGTTGCAAGAGTAAACGAAGCTGTGCAGGCGGGCCGGCCTGGGTGGTAAATACTGGTAAACAGTATCATTATTTTTGTGCCCCACTACGATCCCATTGAAACTGCTTCTTAGTAGTTGGGTTAATTGAGGATGCGATTTAAATATGTCTTCTTCACTGGTTTCAGATCGGCCTCGTGCAATAGGCCGCCGGCCCGGTTCAAGGCTTGAAGTAGTGGCATATGAGGTTATGGCATAGATTGCTGTGTTTTCCTGCTCACACTTCACCAGGCTGCCCAATACCGGTAAGTCGTAAAGCTCATAGCTTTGTGCTATAAAGTCATGTGTGCTGGCTTCAATTATCTCTCCAATACGGCGGGATTCATTTTTCAATAGTGCACCTCACAAACGCTTCATCCTTTTTTAATGGCCTTATTACACCCATCTTGTTTTTTTTGACAAACTCTTAATAGAGTGGTTTCTCATGAGATTGTTTTTTGCCAGATAT
>PWTP01000165.1 GCA_003563865.1 Dehalococcoidia bacterium | reverse complement strand
CCGTGTAGATCAAGCTGCTCATTCATTTTTGGTTGTTTCATATTAACTAGTTTAATCTTTATAAGGTTTTAAATACAAAAATTAGTTGTAAATGAAATACATAAGTAAGTAGAATGCAATAATAGTTTAATGGTAAAATCCCCATTATCAAGTTTGGCAGGCAGGGACAATTTATTTTTTCAGTCTTTTTTGATGACTATTGCAGAAATTTTACTCCGGTTGTTTTTAGCTGGTAGTTAAACAACATATATCGAGCAATTGATAGGAGAAGCAAAAATGGAAAAGCCAAGATTGCTTATAGATTCTAAAGAAGTCTTTGCGGTAAAAGGCCAGACCATACTTGAAGTATGCAGAGAAATCGGTATTAACATACCGACCCTTTGCCATGATGATCAGTTAAAACCTGCCGGTTCCTGCCAAATATGCGTAGTAGAACTGGAGGGGCATGGCCTGGTGTCCTCCTGCGCTACTTTAGTAGCCGATGGAATGGTTGTTCGAACGCACAGCGTAGAGATTGTTTCTGCCAGGAAAAAGTGCCTCGAAACATTTCTTTTTGACCACTATGGAGATTGTGTTGCTCCCTGCCAGACAGCCTGTCCGGCCGGGATTGATGTGCCGGGTTATATTTTACTGATTGCCCGGGGAGCATACAAAGAGGCAGTTGAATTGATTAAGGAAAAACTGCCACTTCCTGCAGTCATTGGCCGTATTTGTCCTCATCCATGTGAGGAAGCCTGCCGGCGGAATCTGGTCGATCAGCCAATATCTGTTTGTGGATTAAAGCGTTTTGCTGCTGATTATGATTTACAGTACCCGGAGGAATTTCCTGTTGTCAAAAACGCCGATAGCGGCTTTAGAGTGGCTATAGTTGGCGCCGGTCCGGCCGGGCTTTCTGCAGCTTACTACCTGACCAAAGCAGGCCATGAGGTTACAATTTTTGAAGCATTACCTGAACCGGGCGGGATGCTTAGATATTGTATACCTGATTATCGTTTACCCAAAGAAATCTTGAGCCGTGAAATCAAGGCTATCACCGACATGGGGGTGGTTATTAAAACCGGCCTTGCTTTAGGCGCTGACTTTACTATAGAAAAACTATTTATGGATGGCTATAATGCCGTATTTTTGGCTATCGGTGCTCAATCCAGCCAACACATGAATGTTGACGGCGAGGACCTGGATGGTGTCTTGCCGGGCGTGGAATTTCTACACTCGGTTGCCAGGGGAGAACCATTAAGCATCGGAGAAAAAGTTGTTGTAATTGGCGGGGGCAACACTGCCGTCGATGCTTCGTTGACCGCTCTTCGATTGGGAGCTAAAGAAGTGGCTGTTGTATACCGGCGTTCACGGTCTGAAATGCCGGCGGTTGAGCTTGAGGTAGAGGAAGCTGAAGAAGAAGGGGTCAAGTTTCATTTTTTGTCAGCACCGGTTCGGATAATAGAAGAAAACGGCCGGGTCAAGTACATTGAGTGCATACAAATGGCTCTGGGGCCGGTGGACAGTGGTGGGCGTCCACGTCCGGTTCCTATTTCAGGTTCTGAGTTTATCATGCGGGCAGATACGGTTATTGCAGCTATTGGCCAGAGTCCCGACCTTTCCTTTCTTGCAGAAGAAAAATGTGATCTTAAAACCGAAAAGGGGAATATTAAAGTTGTTTCTGATGCTTTGCTTACCAGTATCGACGGTGTTTTTGCCGGTGGTGATTGTGTATCTGGAGCAGCTACCGCAGTTGAAGCTATTGCCATGGGCAGGCAGGCAGCCCTGTAGATTTCTCGGTATCTGAAAGATGAAAGTCCGGTAAATGACGGAAACCTGTTTAACATTTGCAAAGGGCAACTCGATGATCTTTTACACAATGAGGAGTTTGCCCTGATTGAACGGGAACCCAGGCGGAGGATGGCAAGCCTTAGAATATGTGAAAGGCGAAATAATTTCGATGAGATTGAGCTGGGGTATACTGAAGACACGGCCAAAGAAGAAGCTGAACGCTGTTTGGAGTGTAGTTGTAAAGCGGCTTATGATTGTGAACTGCGAAAACAGGCAACTGATTATGCTGTCGAACAGCCTCCGGTGCGAAAAGACAGGCATTATTATCCCCTGGACAAGTCTCATCCTTTTATAGAACGTGATCCCAATAAATGTATTGGTTGCGGGCGCTGTGCCCGTATATGTGTTGATGTTATGGGCATTGGGGCACTGTCGGTAAATTATAGGGTTGGCACTGTTGATGGGCATGGCGGATCACTACTTTCTACAGCTTGTATATCATGCGGGCAATGTGTTGCCGGTTGTCCGGTTGGAGCTCTGACCTCTAAAGTCGACCTGCTTCCCTCTATAGAAGTTAAAACCGTTTGTCCATATTGCGGAGTTGGTTGTGGTATGTACCTTGGTGTTCGGGGTAGTAGGGTTGTTAGCGCAAGGGGTGATGATGACAACCCGGTCAACCGGGGCAATTTGTGCGTTAAAGGCAGATTTGGCTACGGATTTATAGACCACCCTGAAAGACTTGAAGGGCCTTTGATTAATAAATATGGGGTGTTTAAGCCGGCAGCCTGGGAAGAAGCTGTAGCCATGGTAGCCGAAAAATTCTCAGGGTTTGAGCCGGCAGAAGTCGGGGTTATTGCTTCCGGCCGGGCAGCCAACGAGGATAATTACATTCTGCAGAAGTTTGCCAGGTCAGCCATTGGTACCAATAATGTAGATAACTGTGCCCGTCTCTGACATGCTCCTACAGTGGCCGGTCTGGCCACTATGCTGGGAAGCGGAGCCATGACTAATTCTATTGGCGACATTTCAAAATCCGGTTGCTGTTTTTTGATCGGTGCCAATACTTCCGAAGCACATCCGGTTATCGGTATTGAGATTAAAAAAGCGGTTCAAAATGGCACCAGGCTTATCGTGGCCAATCCGGTTAAGGTTCCCATGGTGCGCCATGCAGACATATGGCTCAGGCAAAAACCCGGTACAGACGTCGCCCTTCTTATGGGAATGGCCAGAGTCATATATGATGAGGGTTTGGCAGACATTAAATTTATAGAGGAGCGCTGTGAAGATTTTGAAGTGTTTGAATCCTCTTTGAAGCGATTTGATTTAAAAACGGTTGAACAGATTACCGGAATAGCTGCTGATG
>PWTP01000101.1 GCA_003563865.1 Dehalococcoidia bacterium | reverse complement strand
CAAAGAAATGAATGTTTCATTCCTGGTAGGCTGGGCTTTTACCATTGCGGCCTCAGCCAACCTGCCGGCCATTATCATGATATTGTTCTGGAAAAATGTCACCGCAAAGGGTGTAATTGCTTCTATTGCCGTTGGCTTAATAGGTTCGCTCGTTATAATCCTTCTATCTCCGGACACCTTCGCCCAGGTATACAATCTACCAGCTTCCAGTGCTCCCATGCCCATAAGCCAGCCGGCTATCATCTCGGTGCCACTTAGCTTTATAACTCTTGTTGTCGTTTCTTTATTGACAAAAAAGAACGATGTGATAGAATCGAAATAATAAGGAGGTAACTATGTACGAAAGGATATTAGTTCCACTGGACGGTTCAAAGGTAGCAGAGGCTATATTGCCTAATGTTAAAGATATCGTAAGCAAAATGTCTCCAGAAACTCAGGTAGAAGTTACACTGCTTGAGGTAATATCCGGCATGACTTTCAACGTTCTCACGAGGGACCGCCGGGCACAAGTACCTCTTAAGAAAAATGAACTGGAGAAGGTAAAAAAGGAGGCATTGGATTACCTGGAAAAAGCGGCTGCCAATTTGCGCTCCGATGGTGTTAAGGTAAATATTATGGTCTCAGTCGGCCCGATTGCTGAAGAGATTGTTAATGTTGCTCGTGAAGTCAAAGCCAATATTATTGCTATGTCTACACACGGCTTTTCAGGCTTAAGAAAATGGGCGCTGGGAAGCATAACCGAAGAAGTTCTTAAAACCAGTGACATACCCATACTAGTTATAAGAGCCAAATAATCAATTCGGGAGAGCCGGTTACTAGCACACTGAGGGGCAAATGGAGATAGGGGGATTCGAACCCCCGACCTCGGCGATGCGAACGCCGCGCTCTCCCAATTGAGCTATATCCCCACGTGTTTTTTATTATAACACAGGCTCTGGCAGTTCAAATAGTTGATAGGCCTTGCGTGAATCCGGTAATTTTTTTGAAAACCTGATACATTAAAGTGATTAATTTGGCAGTCAACAGCCGGCCTTGTAAGCTAAAAATAATGTTGTTATACTTATCAAGCTACTATGAACGAACAATTTGAGACCGTCATCGGCCTTGAGGTGCATGCCCAACTGACAACCCGCAGCAAGATGTTTTGTCGTTGCGGGTCTGATTATGCCAGCGCACCCCCCAACAGCCGGGTTTGCCCGGTATGCTTGGGTATGCCGGGAGTACTACCCACTATAAACCGTCGGGCAATTGAAAACACTATTTTGACTGCTCTGGCATTAAACTGCTCCATACCCGCAAATGCAAAATTTGACCGTAAGAATTATTCATATCCCGATCTGGTGAAAGGATACCAGATTAGCCAGTATGACCAGCCTTTTGGATTGGGTGGCTGGATTTGCATCGAGGCTGAAGGCCGAAACCGCCGGCTTGGAATAACCCGCGTTCACCTGGAAGAAGACGTATGCAAATTACTCCACCGTGATGGTTTCAGCCTGGTAGATGCCAACCGCAGTGGTGTGCCACTAATGGAGATTGTAAGCGAACCCGACATGCGTTCGCCAGCCGAAGCCCGGAATTATCTTATAAAACTCAGGAGTATACTACGTTACCTGGGAGTATCTTTGGCTAACATGGAGGAAGGCAGCTTCCGTTGTGATGCCAATATTTCCATCCGCCCTCGCGGCTCAAGTGAGCTAAGGGCTAAAGTTGAAGTCAAAAACATGAACAGCTTGAAAGCAGTATACCGGGCACTTGAATACGAAACTGCCAGGCAGTATAAACTGGTCATGGAGGGGAAAAAACTCGCCCAGGAAACCAGAGGCTGGGTTGACGAAAAGGGTAAAACCGTAAGCCAGCGCAGCAAAGAATATGCTCATGATTACCGCTACTTTCCGGAGCCGGATCTGCCACCACTTGAAATTGATCGTGAATGGGTTGAACTGATTAAAAAACGAATGCCGGAACTGCCTGATGAACGATCAAACCGGTTTATTTCTCAATATGGCCTTTCTGAGTATGATGCCAGGGTTTTAACCGCCAGCAAAGAAACAGCTGATTATTATGAAAAGGTTGCCAGTTTAAGCAAACAACAACCAAAAGAAGTAGCAAACTGGATAACCGGCCCGGCTTCAAGCATTGTTAACGCTGAAGTCATCGATTTTGAAGCATTTGAGTATAGCATTCCCGCTGAGAGTTTTTCGGGATTGCTGGATCTGGTAGGTAAATCAACAATAAGTGCTGCTTCAGCCAGGACGGTTCTTGAAGATATGTTTAAGACGGGTAAAAGTGCCGGTTTGCTCGTTAAAGAAAAGGGGTTAACCCAAATCAGCAGTTCTAATGAACTGGATGAATTTGCCAGCCAGGTTATCAATGCCAACGCTCCCGCAGTGGCTGATTATTACAAAGGTAAAGACCAGGCAATGAAATTTTTAATTGGCCAGATGATGCGGCTAACCAGAGGTAGAGCTAACCCCGAAATGGCAACCGAGATCATAAAACGTAAACTAGAGGAAGGTAAGTAACATGCAAACTTATTTGTTAATAGCCCAGATAATCATTTCTGTTTCGCTGGTTGCAGTGCTGCTTCTCCAGGTAAGAGGCGGTGGCCTCGGAGGGATATTTGGACAGGCAGACAGTGTTTACCGCACACGCCGGGGAATTGAAAAACTTCTTTTCAATTTGACCATAGTGTTAACAGTGCTTTTCATTGGTATTGCCCTGCTTATACTGGCTATACTGTAACAACTCGTTGAGATTAATTAATGCCATATACCGGATCGTAAAAAATATGGCTCTGTGAATTAGACACAGAGCCATATTGTGTTCCTACTCAATTTTAAAATTAGTTTCTTACTACCTTCGCCCCTTACTTCACCCTTCTGGTAAACTACCAGATGTCCCTGCTAATCTTTACGAGGGCTAAAATTTCATATGAAGCTCAGGGGCCTTCGCTTGCCCCTCACCGGTGATACTAAAAACGTTCACCTTCCACCAGCAAGGAGCCTCTACAAGGAAACTTCCAGCGACACAACCTGGCAATCATTTCCATCATGTCACCTCCTTACCCAGTTTCGAAGGGCTTTGCCTCCTTACCCTTCTGATTCCATTATACCTATAAATGTAAAAAAGTCAATACATTGTTATCTGCAACTTATCAATGGGCTTAAATTTATTTT
>PWTP01000176.1 GCA_003563865.1 Dehalococcoidia bacterium | reverse complement strand
TACAGGGGTAATTATAACACAACAATGTTTGGTTAAAGCTCATTGTTATATTGGCTCCATCTACCGAAAGGTTTAAAAAAGGGGCTACCCTGTTAAAGAGCAGCCCCTTTTGCTAACGGTTAATTTCGTTTAATTGTCATCCGGTGATTTTTCAACTTCTTTTCCGGATTCTTTATCAACTGAAACTCCCTCTTCTACCCCGGTTGATTCTTCAAGCGGTTCATCAGTCGGCTTCGTGGTTTCTTCTTCCGGTGTGAGTTCTGATTCCGGTGTGAGTTCTGCTTGCCCGGCCGTTTCTGTAACACCTTCAGCGTTGGATGCTCCCACCTGAACCGGCTGCATAGCAAGTTGCTTTTCGGCCTCCAATTCATCTTTACACGACTGGCAACGGGCCGGGATAAGTTTGCCGATAATAACATTCTCTTTCAAGCCAACCAGGTAATCAATTTTACCAAACAGTGAAGCCTCGGTCAGCACTCTGGTTGTTTCCTGGAAACTGGCAGCTGCCAACCAGCTGTCGGTGCTCAAAGAGGCGCGGGTAATACCCATGAGCACGGCATAAGCTGTAGCCGGTTCGCCACCTTCGGCGAGTACCCTGGCGTTTTCTTCCTCGTATGCCATGCGGGCAACCAACTCACGTGAAGTAAAACGAGTATCGCCGGGAGTATCAATTCGTACTTTAGACAACATCTGACGTGCAATGACTTCAATATGCCGGTCATTAATGTGCACACCCTGTGAGCAGTATACTTTTTGTACTTCGTCTACAATATAGCGCTGTACCGCTTCTTTGCCCAGAATGGCCAGTATGTCCTGCGGATTTATCGAGCCGTCGGTAAGCTGGTCACCGGCTGAAACTTGTTGACCATCTTCTACCCGGATGTGGGTAGCTGCCGGTACGGGATACTCACGTTCGTCACTACCTTCAAAGGTTATGTACAACCTGGAGCCGGCAAATGAAGCGGTACCTCCGGCGCCGGATACCGGCCCTGAAGCAGTTAAAGACGAGGAGACAACTTCTTCACCAACAGGAGCAGCCAAAGGCTGGCTTGGTACTATATCCTGTCCTTCTTCGACAATCCAGCGCCAGCCTTCGGGCAATGAATACTCATCAGAGAAGGTTTCAGAGCTTACAATTTTGATGCGACGTCCATTTTCATCGTCAAGTATTTCCACTTTGCCATCAATCTCGGATATTATAGCCTGAGCTTTAGGATTGCGGGCTTCAAATAATTCCTCGACACGTGGCAAACCGGTAGTAATATCGAGGCCTACCACCCCACCAGTGTGGAATGTTCTGAGTGTTAACTGGGTACCCGGTTCACCAATACTTTGTGCAGCCAGAATTCCGATTGCAATGGAAAGATCAACCAGTTTTCCCGATGCCAGATCTCTACCGTAGCATAGCTGGCAAATACCGGCAGGTGCTTCACAGGCCATGGTAGACCTTATAAAAACCCGTTCAATACCGGCTGCAACAATTTGTGCAGCTATATCCTCATTAATTTCCTGATTACGCTCAACAATAATCTTACCGGTTTCGGGGCTTACTACATCTTCAGCAGCTATACGGCCAGTAATCCGATCACCGAAAAATGGCAGCAACCCCTTTTCTTTGCTACCTTTCACCCAGATACCATTCAAAGTACCGCAATCTTCCTGTGATACAATCAAATCCTGGGTTACATCTACCAGACGCCTGGTTAAATAACCACTGCCGGAGGTACGTAAAGCAGTATCAGCCAGACCTTTGCGGGCACCATGGGTTGAAATGAAGTATTCTAGAGTACTCAGGCCTTCTTTTAAGCTGGATTTGATGGGAAAGTCGATAATACGGCCTGAAGGATTGGTCATAAGACCCCTGATACCAGCCATTTGACGTATCTGGGAAATATTACCCTTAGCGCCGGAGTTGCTCATCATATAAATGCTGCCGTTGCGGTTAAGTGATTTCGACAAATCCATGGTAATTACATCAGTAGCTTCCATCCAGACTTCTAAAACACTGTTATAACGTTCGTCATCGGTAATAAGACCTCTTTGATACTGGCTGTCAATGACACTGGTACGCTCTTCAGCTTTGGCAATAATAGCAGCTTTGTTGGGAGGTGCCTGAATGTCACCCATTGATATGGTTATACCAGACTGGGTGGCAAATTTAAAACCCAGGTCTTTAAGGCCATCCAGGACGGTTGCCATCTCCAAATTATTACCCAGCAGTTTATAGCATTCAGCTATAACCTGTTTCAAAGTTGCTTTGTCTACCAGTTTATTGCAAAAGGCAAAGTTTTCAGGAAGTACAGCATTAAACAATATACGGCCGGGGGTAGTTTCAATTACCTCTTCGTTTTCTATTTTTACCTTAATCAAATCACGAAGGCCAATAGTTCCCATTTCATATGACATGTGGGCAGCTCTTAACGATCCAAAATATGACAGTTTAACATCATCGCCGGGAATCTCTCTTACCGAAGTGAGATAATAGATTCCAAATACCATATCCAGAGTAGGTGTAACTACCGGCTCTCCACAGGAAGGCAGCAGCATGTTATAAACGCTCAGCATTGCCATTTTGGCTTCCTTTATGGCTGCTTTTGACAGTGGAACATGGACGGCCATCTGGTCTCCATCAAAATCAGCATTAAAGGCTGCACAAACCAGCGGGTGTATCTGAATAGCGCTGCCGTCAATCAATACCGGTTCAAAAGCCTGAATACTGAGCCGGTGCAGTGTGGGTGCACGGTTATGCAAAACCGGATGTTCTTTGGCTACTTCTTCCAGTGCATCGTATACTTCGGGAGTAGCCTTTTCAACCAGTCTTCGAGCGCTTTTAATGTTGGATGCCAGGCCTTGCAATACCAGTTTGTGTATTACAAAAGGCTTAAACAGCTCTAGCGCCATCCGCCGCGGTAAACCACACTGGTGTAGTTTCAGATCAGGCCCTACAACAATAACCGACCGGCCACTATAGTCGACCCGTTTACCAAGCAGGTTCTGGCGGAAGCGCCCCTGTTTGCCCCGTAAAATATCAGACAGGGACTTTGCTTTATGGTCGCCACTTACGGCTACGGTTCTTCCACGGCGTCCGTTATCAATGAGTGAATCGACCGCTTCTTGAAGCATGCGCTTTTCGTTGCGGATAATAATTTCAGGCGCACCGATGTCCATAAGGTGTCGCAGGCGATTATTTCTGTTTATAACCCT
>PWTP01000060.1 GCA_003563865.1 Dehalococcoidia bacterium | reverse complement strand
TTTATCCGGGGTGATAGCAGCTGGCATGGTGATAATATTACTCACCTTGGGTTTGTTAAAGATGTCTTATACACTGGATATCTTTCTTCTGAAAACTTTTATCCGTTAGCCCATACATTATTAACCGAAATAATTATAATTACGGCATTACCCGAATCATTTGTAGCCAATCTGAGTACCCCAGTTTTTTCATGTTTGTTTGTGATATTTATCTATCTTTTGGCTTCGGTGGTGTTTAACCAAAAATGCCTACAAATAATTTCAACCACTATTGCTACTACAGTGATGATCGGTGGAGGTTATAACTTGTTCCTTATGCCCAATGGTTGGTCAATTTTCTTTTTGCCGCTGGTTTTTTATTTATTAATTAAAAAAGCCTTTCCCCCCTATAGCATTCCTTTGCTTATTCTTCTAATTATTTATCCACTATTTCACCCCCTGTCTTCACTTATAGTTGTATTTGCCATTTGTACAATGTGGTTGAGCAGTATAGTAGCTTATAAAGCGATACTGCGAAGGCCTGAAACTAAGATAGAATTCATGTCCAAGCCGGTTTCGATATTAGCATTTGAGGTGGTAATACTTGTTTGTTGGGTGCTGTCTTTCAATGCATTCATTTGGAACTTGCGAAATTTTTGGAGCAATCTTACTGGTGGAGGTCCGGAAGTTTTAGATCGAATGGCTGAGACTCTGGCGTTTATTGGCTTTGAGGGCTGGGAAGCCTTGTTGTTATTTGTAAAGTTGTATGGAGCATCGTTTTTTCTGATCGTTCTATCACTGATAGGCATGCTCATACTTTTTGTTCGTGCAAGGCGAGGCATATTTGGCAAACACGAATTTCGGCTAGCAAGTATTGGTGCCTTCTTTATATTTGTAGGGTTTTTATATTTACTTTATTTAACAGGCATACCGGCATTAGATAATATTGGAGCAGAGCGATTTGTTGCCTATACCACTTTGTTCACCCCATTGCTGGCAGGGTTTTTTGTTTATTTTGTGTTAAAAAACCGGCGCTCGAAACTATCGGGAGTACTAGTTTCATGTTTGATAATTTTGTTACCTTCGATTATTAGCTGGGTTTCTTTGTTTCCTTCGCCGTTTGTTTTTAGGCCTAATGCCCAGATTGCCCATAGCGATATCCAAGGAACAAAATGGATTATTGAAAGTAAGAGCGAATATGTTTCAATGTTTATGACTTTTAGCAATCCGGTGCGTCTTGTAGAAGGTGTGCTGGGTAAAACCGAGGCAGCAAATAGAGGCATTAGCCGCTCTCAATTAACCATTATTCCCGATCACTTCAACTACAACTATGTTGAAACAATTGGTGAAACTCAAGCCCAAGATAGATATCTTGCTCTTACAGCAATGGATAGAGAAACCTATCTCGAAGTATGGGAATCCATTGGCCGTTTCAACCAAGGTGATTTTTCAAAATTGGAAAACGATTCTTCTGTAAATAAGCTTTATACTAATTTTGGTTATATTAGTTACTATGTCAATGGAGTTGATGGAAAATGATATATGCTGACTTTTTAAATATTAATGTCTGTCGGCTCATTTTTAAATTTGTGCCCAATACTGGTGGGTCTACTATTCATACTGCAGAACTAAGCCAGCATATCGCACCATATCTGAATAAACAAATCATTGTCACTTCTAAAGAAGATGCAGTCACAACTGTACTTGATAACAGCTTCGCCTTTGACATCCACAGAGTCAATTATTGCAAGTTTAGGTTGCTTAATAGTTTAAAAAGGAGGTACATCTCCTGCTTGCCGGTAGCTCATTTGGTCAATGCTTCTTTTATAGTAGCTGCTGTATGGGAGTGTGTTTGGTTAAACCGAAAATACCACTTTGATATCATTCATGGTCATGGAGTTAATGCAGGTGTCGCAGCAACAATTGTTGGCTGGTTAATAAAAAGGCCCACCGTTTGGATGCTGCATGGTAGTCTCAAAGCTTACAACAAAGCGGGCGAATTTTATGAAAGTTTGTTGTCAAAAATTTTTACCCCAGATCATTTATTTGTCTTGAATGATGGATCGGAAGCACCGGATAAATTCCGAAAACTAATAAGCCGAAATATAACCACTGTCTATCATGGCATTAATACCGCGCATTTTGCTCCATGCAAGCAAAGATATGAACCAAGCAGAATCCTTGAGCGTCATTACAACGAATTTATTATTCTTTGCCCCCATAGCCTTATACCTATCAAGGGTGTAGAGCATGCCATTCATGTGTTTTCGGTTTTTATTGAACAGAATGGTATTGAGAATGCTCGGCTTATCATTGTGGGTGATGGCACTTCCGGATTAAAACTTAAGAAGCTGGTTAGGTATCTGGGAATAGGTAAATTTATATATTTTACGGGTGCGATTAAAAACACTTTTATGCCGGATTATTACCGATTATCAGATGTGGTTGTGGCAACCAGTTTATACAGTAATATGAACCGGGTTGTTCTGGAAGCCATGGCATGTGGCAAACCGGTGGTGGCTTTTTCATCCGGACGTACCAGGGATGTAATATTTGATAATGTAACCGGTCTTTTGGCTGAAAGTGGAGATAATCAAGCTTTTGCCGATAACCTGTGTAAATTATATAGAAATCCCAATCTACGTAATAGTTTAGGCTACCAGGCACGAAGTTTTGTTAAAACCAACCGTAATTGGGAAACTCGAATTAAGATTGAACTGTAGGTGTATAAAACCCTGCTGGGGCTTTATGCTAAATAAACAGCATAGCTTGGAAATTGCCAGCCAGACAGTAGCTTGTTATAATTGAGATTGTTTTTGGGGCTGTAGCTCAGTTGGGAGAGCGCCTCCTTTGCAAGGAGGAAGTCAGGGGTTCGAGTCCCCTCAGCTCCACCATTTTACAAAGCTAAAACAACCCTTGTGATTGGATATATTAGATGTGCTCACTGTTATTTTCATAGAGACAGTTTACTAGCCCATTTAGCTGCAACAGTCCGGCCTGTTGAACTATAGAGCCGCTGTCCCCAAGCCAGCAATAATACCGTTGACAGGCTTGCCTACCAGGCCGGCCTGGGCTGCGATAATAGAAGCATGGGTACGGCTCCGTGCTTGTAGTTTTTCAATAACGTTATGCACGTGCTTCTTGGTGGTATCAAGGGTTATGCCCAATTTGGCTGCAATAACCTTATTCTGGTCTCCATTACCCATAAGCCTCAGTACATCAACTTCTCTTGGGGTAA
>PWTP01000043.1 GCA_003563865.1 Dehalococcoidia bacterium | reverse complement strand
TTTGCGAATTTCACTGCGCAATGCCCTCTGGTTGGCTTCTTTGTAGTTGCGGTTGAAATCCGGCTCAAGCATGCCGATGCCGGCAGCTGAGATAACTCCGATGCCGCCTTCTTCAGCAACTGCTGAGGCAAGGCCAGCCAGCGAAATGCCCACTCCCATGCCACCTTGAATTACCGGAAATCTTGCGAAAAGCTCTCCGATTTTTAAACCAGGCATTGCCATAAAATATTCTCCACCCCACTGTAAATGTGTTTAGTAACGATAGAAACCTTCTCCGGTTTTACGTCCCAGTTTGCCTTCAGACACCTTTTGTATAAGACTTGCCGATGGTGCAAAATGAGGAGCCTGGAGCTGCTCGTTCATCGACTGGGCTATAGAGCAAGCCGTATCCAGCCCGATAAAGTCGGCCAGTTTAAATGGCCCCATTGGATGGTTTAATCCCAGGGTAGTTGCTTTGTCGATATCTTCCGGACTGACACCGAGTTCATGCAGGCGCATGGCTTCTGATAAAAAGGCCAGCAGCAGACGGTTGACAATGAAACCGGGGGTGTCTGGTGCAATTACAACTGTTTTATCCAAAGATTCAACAAAAGCCGTGGCAGCCTCCAGGGTAGCGGTGCTGGTGTGATCTGTTTTAATTACTTCAACCAGTTTCATTAAACTGACCGGGTTAAAAAAATGAATACCGACCACTTTGTCTTGCCTTTTGGTTAGTGAGCCGATTTGAGTTACCGGCAGGCAGGATGTGTTACTGGCCAGGATAGTGCGGGCCGGGCAGATGGCGTCAAGTTGCCTGAAGAGCTCCTTCTTGGCCTCCAGATTTTCCGGAATAGCTTCTATTATCAGGTCACAATCTTCAAAGTCGGCTATATCGGTAGTGCCGGTAAATCTTTCCGGTAAAACATCAACAATTTCTCTGGGAAACCGCTTAAGCCTGGCAAGCCGCTCAAGGGTGTTTTTAAAATCCTCAAGGCCCTTATTCAAATATTCTAAATTCTGTTCAGAAACAGTTACCTGGTAACCGGCGCCCAGGCATGCCTCAGCAATGCCGCGTCCCATAATTCCCAGGCCTGTAATACCAACTTTTTTAATCACCATACTTTTATAACCTGCTATCTGCACTTAAATTCGGGTTTACGCTTTTCAAGCATTGCCCGGCAACCTTCATCGAAATCCCCAGATGTTGCCAGCATTTCGAAAAGAGATTTTTCAAGCCTTAAGCCACTTTCAAGAGAGAGGTTAAGCCCCTGGACCATGGCCTGTTTGGCTGCCCTTACGGCCAGAGGTGCTGGTTTCATAATTAGCTCTGCCATGTCCAGTGCAGCCGACATTAGTTTATCAGGTTCAACCACTTTGTTAATCAGGCCGATGCGGTAGGCTTCACGGGCATCGATAGGCTTGCCGGTCAGCAGCATTTCAGCTGCTTTAGCCTGGGGTATAAGGCGCATAAGCCTTTGTGTGCCTCCCCAGCCGGGTATAATGCCCAGATTTACCTCCGGTAATCCCATGAAAGCTTTTTCAGAAGCAATGCGAATATCACAGGCCAGTGCCAGTTCAAGGCCCCCGCCGAGCGCTGCTCCGTTAATGGCAGCAATTAGTGGCTTCCACAGGTTTAACCCCCGCATAATTGTTGGTGGCTGGACATAGCTATTATTTTGGGCCCTTTTCATTTCCGGAAGCATGGTTTTGATATCGGCGCCAATCGAAAAAGCCCTCTGGCCGGCGCCGGTTATTATGCCCACCTCCAGTGTATCATCTTTCTTAAAGTCGCAAAATGCCTTGCTTAGAGCCCCCAGTAAATCCGGATCAATCGCATTTAGCGCTTCAGGCCGGTTAAGGGTGAATATGGCAACTTTGCCCTCTTTTTCGTAATTTAAAGTCATTCTTACCTCAAATTTAGAACAAGCTTTCTGTTATATTGCTTAAATCGCTTATATTGTAAACTCGTGCATCCGGGATGATGCGCTTGATAAGTCCGGTAAGGACCTGGCCGGGGCCGAACTCTATAAAGGTGGTTACTCCCTCGTTATTCATGTACTCTACCGATTTCTGCCACAACACCGGTTTTAAAAGCTGTATTTCAAGTTCTTGTTTTATTTGATTGTGGGTGGTTAAAGGTTGGGCTGAAGAATTGGCAACAACCGGTGGTGACGGTTCATTATACCTTAAATCATCGAGCGCTTTCTTCAATCCTTCTGCAGCCGGGGCCATCAAGCGCGAGTGAAAGGCGCCGTTTACTTTCAAAGGGATGATTTTGCGAACTCCTTTTTCACGGGCTATGGTAGCGGCAGCTTCAAGTTTATCCTTATGGCCGCTGATGACCACCTGCTGAGGCGAGTTCAGGTTAGAAATCTCGGTGTCGCTGGCCCGGCAAATGCTTTCAGCCAGTTCTTCACTCACACCTATCAGGGCAAGCATGCCACCGGGTGAGAGTTTGGCAGCCGATTCCATCAACCTGCCTCTCAAGACAACCAGTTTTAAAGCATCTCTAAAACTAAGCACTCCTGATGCAACCAGGGCGGTATACTCACCAAGGCTATGACCGGCCGTAAAACAGGCTTCTGGTAAATTGCTTTGCTGCCGGGCTGCATACAGGCAGGCAATACTCGTAGTCAGCACGGCAGGTTGAACATTGCGGGTGCGAACTAGTTCTTCCTCAGGTCCTTCAAAGCACAACTCTGAGAGTTTAAAACCCAGTATGTTGTCGGCCTCGTCAAAAATTCTTCGAGCAGAGTCAAGCTCCTGGTACAGGTCATGCCCCATGCCGACCTTTTGGGCTCCCTGACCCGGGAAAATATAGGCTACCTTACTCATTTGCCAATCATGCCTCCAATAGCTCTGACAAGCCTCCAAGTGTCTGTTCAGCTTGATTAATCATAGTTTCAATGATTTGTTGAACCGGTTTAATGTCTTTGATTAAACCGGATATTTGGCCGGCCATCAGTGAACCACCGTTAATATTACCCAGCAATACCCCTTCACGCAGGCGCCCACGGCCGAGTTCGTCCAGCTCTTCCGGGTTGAAGTTAGATTTTTCCATTTCAGAAAACTCCCGGGTGAACCGGTTCTCAAGACACCTTGCCGGATGGCCTAAAGCTTTTCCGGTAACGGTAGTAGCTCTGTCATTAGCCTGGACTATATGTTGTTTAAAATCAGGGTGGGCAACACATTCATCGGAGCAAATAAACCGGGTACCCATTTGTATGCCCTGTGCTCCGAGTGCAAGTGCCGCAATGAGTCCCCGGCCGTCAGCAATGCCTCCGGCGGCAATTACCGGTATATTTACTGCATCAACCACCTGTGGAAGAAGTGCCATGCTGCAGGTATCTCCCACATGACCGCCGGACTCGGTTCCCTCTGCAATTACAGCATCGGCGCCCGCCCGTTCAAGGCGGCGGGCCAGAGCTACACTGGATACTACCGGGATCACTGTTATACCCGCTTGTTTGAGCCCGGCAATGTGTGCACCGGGGTTTCCGCCCCCAAAAGTTATTATGCTCACCTGTTCTCTAATGACCAGTTCCAAATTTTCCATTGCATGTGGAGACATAAGCATAATGTTAACCCCGAAGGGCTTATCAGTTAGCTGGCGGGTTTTTTCCAGTTGATCTTTAAGCCAGTCCGGTGGAGCATTACCGGCGCCAATTACCCCAAGGCCTCCGGCCTCAGAAACAGCGCTCACGAGTTCTGCCGTTGCCAGCCATGCCATACCCCCCTGGAGTATCGGGTGTCTGATTCCGAGCAGTTGGCATATCGGAGTGTTTATTGACATTGCCCCACTGCCACTGCTACGGCATAATCTCTGCTGTGCGATAAACTAATATCCATATTTACAAAACCCAGTTTATCAAATTCTTCAAAGGCTTTTCCATGAAGTTTGAGTAAAGGTCTGCCGTTATCTTGTGCCAGGATTTCTATTTCATGCCAGTTGCATATTAAAGATTGATAACTTAAAGCCTTTAACACGGCTTCTTTGGCGGCAAACCGGCCGGCAAGCCTTTCGGTGTTTAGGCCACATATTTTAAGCTCGCAAGGTGTGAAAACCCGGTTTAAAAAGGCAGCTTGCCAGCAATTGACTGCACTTTTAACCCGGGCTATCTCGATAATATCGATACCTGTGGTTATGTTTGTATCCATTATTTTTTGTTTAGGAATAGCGTTTGAATGTCAACACTGAGTTGTGGCCGCCGAAGCCGAAGGAGTTTGAGATAGCTGTATCTACCTTAGCTTTACGGGCAACTTTGGGAACGTAATCAAGATCGCATTCAGGGTCGGGGCAATCCAGATTGATAGTAGGCGGTATAATACCTTCTTCAATTACTTTACAGCAAACAATAGCTTCCAGGGCACCGGCAGCTCCCAGCATGTGGCCCAGCATGGATTTTATGGAGCTTACCGGAATATTGTAAGCCCTTTCCCCAAAGCTTTTCTTGATAGCACGTGTTTCACTGGCATCGTTGAGCGGGGTTGATGTGCCATGGGCATTGATATAATCTATTTCTTCGGTGCCTGTATCCTTTAATGCAAGTTCTATGGCCCGTAATGCAGATTCACCCGAGGCAAGCGGTTGTGTTATGTGGAAAGCATCGGAAGTAGCTCCATAACCTACTATTTCAGCCAGTATGTTCGCACCCCTTTCAAGAGCTGAGGTCAAAGCCTCCAGCACCATAACTCCCGATCCTTCACCAATTACGAAGCCATTCCGGTTGGCATCAAACGGCCTGGAAGCAATAGCCGGATCGGTATTGCGGGTAAGGGCCCCTGCCTGGGCAAAACCGGCTACTCCAATGGGAGTTATAGAAGCGTCAGTCCCGCCGGCAAGGGCTGCCTTGATTTCTCCGTACTTGATCATTTTATAGGCAATGCCGATGGCATCGGTGCCGGTAGAACAAGCCGACACCAGGCTCAGGTTAAAACCTCTAATGCCGGTTTCTATTGAAACGCGGCCACTGGCATTGTCTGCTATCATCATGGGTACGATGTAGGGGCTTACCCTTGAAGGGCCTCGCGAGTTGAGCACACCAACCTGTGTCTCCATGGAGCCGATGCCACCGACACCGCTACCGATAATTATACTTGTATCATAACAGTTATCATTATTTATGACTAACCCCGATTGTTTGATTGCCTGCTTTGCAGCGGCAATAGCATATTGAGCGAAACGATCTGTATAGCGGGCAGTGCGGGGTTCCATGTATTCGAGGGGGTCAAAGTTCTTGGTTTCGGCTGCAATTTTTACACTAAAATTATCAGTTGCAAAAGCACTGATATAATCAATACCCGACTTGCCTTCAACCAGGCTTTTCCATGTGTCTCCTACATTATTGCCTAACGGGCTTACGGCTCCAAAACCGGTTATTACAACCCTTTCAAACATTTTATTTTCCCGCTTTGGATTCAATGAGCTCGATAACTTCACCGACGGTGGTGAGTTTGGCCAGCTCTTCATCCGGCAAAGTTACACCAAAGCTGTCTTCCATCGCAAGAGCCAGCTCTACCATGCTTAAAGAGTCCATTTCCAGATCTCCTGCGAAGGTAGCAGCAGGGGTTATTTTGGATTCATCAATTCCGGGATGAACTTTTACGATGGCTTTTCTAATTTCTTCTTTGACGTCCATTTTTCCTTCCTTTGTCGATTAATTCGTTTGGGTGAAAACTTTAAAAAACTATATAAATTAGCTTAAGAAATTCTTAAGCTTTGCAATGTCGCTACAAGCGATGCTAGTATAAGTGTCTAGTCTAATGTTGTCAAATTAAGAAGAGTTTAACGGAGTTTTAAATAAATGCTTATCGCTGTAGATGCCAGTGGTGGTGATTTTGCGCCCCACGAGATTGTAAAAGGAGCAGCCAAAGCCGCAGCTGAATATGATGTTCCGATAGCCTTGCTTGGACGCAAAAGCATACTGGATAAACTGGTTAAAGGTTATGAGAAAAAGGCCAACCTTTCGGTAGTAAATGCCCGTCAAATCATATCCTGTTCTGAGCATCCCGTACAGGCACTGAAAACCAAACCTAATTCTCCAATTGTGATTGGTACCCGTATGGTAAAAGAAAGAAAAGCTTCAGCATTTGTTTCTGCCGGTAGTACCGGTGCAGTGCTGGCTGCTGCTTTTACAATGCTTGATCGTATTCCGTCGATCCACCGTCCGGCGCTGGCAACTGTAATTGCAGTAAATCCCGAGAAACCATTTGTGTTAATAGATGCAGGAGCCAATGCAGATTGCATACCGGCATATTTGGCTCAATTTGGCCACATGGGATCTATATTTGCCTGCCAGCATCTGGGAATCCCTGAGCCAAAAGTAGCTTTACTTAATAACGGCTCTGAAGAGTTGAAAGGTAACCGGCTGGCACGTGAAAGCCATCAACTCTTAAAGAATATGCCGGGTATAAATTTTACCGGTAATATTGAACCCCAGGATATGTTAAATAGCCTGGCAGATGTTGTAGTTACCGATGGATTTACGGGCAACATTGTATTAAAAGCCCTTGAGGGCTTTGGTGAAACATTCGGTAAAGAACTTGGGTGGCAGCAAAGCCATCAGGTGCCCAAGGAATTACAGGGCTCGGCTCTGGTAAATTATGCAAAAGTAATATTTTTGACCAAACGGGCAGATTACAAAGAATTCGGTGGCGCTTGCCTGCTGGGGCTGGATGGCAATGTTGTGGTTGCTCATGGCAGGAGTAAGTCCAAAGCCATGAAAGGTGCAATACATCTGGCAGTCAGGGCGTCTGAGCTCGAAGTGGTAGAGTCTATCAAAGCCAAAATTTCAGCTACGGATTGAACTGTGTTATGCACAACTCAAACCTTATAGCCTAAAGACCAATTAGCCAAATACCGGCATAATAATCAGCCGGGGTGAAATAGAATAATTAAAAATTCATAGATGTTTGATAGGCCACATCAGGTTTTTTGTGGTATTATTAGGAAAACTTTGATTCTTGCCTTTAATTTGTTTAAAGCTGTATAGCTGTAACAAGCATGAAGGAGAGAAGCTAAAATGCTCCGTTTTTAAGGAGGATAATCAAGGAGGAAAAAATTGAATATGTTTAAAAGGAAGATATCAAAGATTGTAACGTTGGTGCTGGCAATTGCTCTTATGCTTTCAATGTTACCGGCATTAACCGGCTGTGGTGAAGATGACAGGGTAAACGTGGGTCGAGCCCAATGGAACTACGATGTTATTCAGGCAAATATAATCATACAAGCACTCGAAGACAAGGGGTATAACGTTGGTGTAGACGATATTTACGAGATGGGCTTGATGTATGCTGCTATAGGTGCAGGCACTACAGATTTCTATGCCGTTGGCTGGTTACCGGCACTCCAGGAAAGCTATTTTGAATCTCATGCAGACTCGCTTGTTGCGGGTGGTAATCTCTGGGGTGAGAGCATGCCTCTTTCATGGGCAATACCGGCCTACACCGCAGAAGAGCATGGTATTTATTCAATTGAAGACCTGGAGGGCAAAAGCGATATTTTCAATGGCAGGATCTATGGCTATGAAGCCGGTACCGGCGGGTCTGAAAGAAGCCTGGTTGCATTAGAAGAATATGGCCTTAGTGATGAATATGAGTTAGTTTTCGGGAGCGTACCTGCATTACTGGCTGAACTTAGAGCCAGCATGCAGTTAAATCAACCGGTAATGGTGGTATTGTGGAGGCCCCATCCTATTTTTTCTCAACTCGATATCCAGATGCTTGATGATCCTATGAACATATTCGGCACTAACTATTGCCAATATGTGGCCAACGTAAATTTCGCTGAGAGGCATCCGGAAATCATACACTTTTTGGATAACTTTCTTATAACACTTGAAGAAATGGAAGCTATGATGTATGAAAACGAAGAGCATGGGGTTAGTGAAGAAGAATTGGCCCTTGAATGGTATAACGATAATAAAGCTACCATTGATACCTGGTGGCCATAAAAAGAAAAAATGTAAATTAATGTAAAAACAGGGGGGCTCGGCTACTTGCCAGTCCCTTTGTTGTTTTATTGTGCTTGTATCAGTTGAGTAATTACAGGGAGGATTTTCCCAATGTTTGGATTTGAATTACATGTTGCCGGTGTAATTAACGCGGTTGTTGATGCTTTTGTAGGCCAGTTTGGCGGTTTTTTAAGAATGCTCAGCCGGGCTGTTGAAAACGGGTTCGATGGGCTCGTAGATATTCTGGCATGGCCACCTGCAATCGTGGTAATTGCTATTTTAGTTGCTTTAATCTGGTTTATAACCCGCAGTTATAAACTGGCTTTAGGAAGCTTTGTGGCATTAAGCTTGATCCCGCTTATGGGGTTCTGGTCTTATGCGCTGGACACCCTGGTTTTGGTTATCTTTGCTACAGCCGTTTCACTCTTATTTGCTGTACCGCTTGGGATAATGATGGGCATCAGTGAAAAGGCAGCTTCAATTATGCGTCCTATTCTAGATCTCATGCAAACAATGCCGGCATTTGTGTATTTGATTCCAGCGGTTATGCTGTTTGGGGTGGGTAAGGTGCCGGCAGTTTTTGCTACCATGATTTTTGCAATGCCGCCACCTATACGCCTGACATACCTGGGAATTAAAGAAGTATCAGGCGAAGTAAAAGAAGCAGCCATTTCTTATGGGGCTACTCGAAGGCAACTGCTATTCGATGTTCAATTACCGCTGGCAGTACCTACTATTATGGCTGGAATAAACCAGTGCATTATGCTGGCATTATCTATGGCAGTGATTGCCTCTATGATTGGTGCTGCCGGGTTGGGAGGCGAAGTGCTGAGAAGCATCAGCCGTCTTGATATTGGATATGGCTTTGAAGCCGGTATAAGCATTGTGTTTCTGGCCATTATCTTAGACAGGGTTACCAGTGCCATTCACCAGCGTACCAAGCTCGAGGATACCAGCCGTGAAGAAGCTCAGGCATGATGTCGGGTACTATTTGCCGGTCTTTGATTCGGTCTTAGATTCTGGCTCAGGTTCAGGTGCCTTACTGTTACTGCCGGCCTGGCTGCTCTCTTCATAACTGTTTTCGGTGCTTGAAGGTGAGATGCTGTTCAGGCAGTCAAGTGGATAGATAATGCCTTTGAGCTTGCCCTTTTCATCAACAACGGCGATTGGCAGGCCGAAAGCGGTAAGCGGCAGTACATCGGCAAGAGGAGTGGATTCCTGGGTTTGAGGGAATTCAGTGTCCATTACCTCTGAAAGGTTATTTTCCTTTTTCTTAACGGCAGCTGCAATGTCTTTGTCTGTAATAATGCCCAATGGCTGGCGCTGAGAATCAACCACATATATTTCATCTCTGTCCGTTGATCCCATACGAATCATAGCCGTGCGAACGGTGTCCCGTTTTATGTACAGGGGTTCGGGTGGTTCCATTATAGAACTGGCAGTTAATACCAGACCCCGGTTAATGTCCTGGGTAAAATTAGCTACATAATCTGTCTCCGGGCTTGAGACGATTTCCTCAGGTGTTCCTATTTGTACGATTCTCCCGGCCTTCATTACAGCTATCTTGTCACCCAGTTTCAAAGCTTCATTCAGATCATGTGTAATAAAAACAATCGTCTTTTTCATTTCTATTTGCAGGCTTATTAACTCGTCTTGCATGTCCCGGCGAATAAGAGGGTCGAGTGCGCTGAAAGCTTCGTCCATGAGTAGAATCTCAGCTTCAGTTGCAAGGGCTCTGGCAAGCCCCACCCTTTGCTGCATGCCACCGCTTAAATTTGATAATGGCCGCTCTGCCCAATCCTTCAATCCTACAAGCTCCAAAGCTTTAAGGGCCTTCTCGCGCCTTTCCTCTTCAGCCAAACCCTGCACCTTGAGGCCATACTCGGCATTACCCAGTACTGACCTGTGAGGGAACAGACCAAAGTGCTGGAAAACCATAGCTACCTTGGTGCGTCTGATCTCACGAAGCCTTTCATTGGTTGCTGACTGGATATCTTCATCATCGATAAAAACATTGCCACTGGTGGCATCCAGCAGCCGGTTTAAGCATCTGACAAGGGTGGATTTACCTGAGCCGGAAAGCCCCATTACCATGAATATTTCACCCGGGGGAACGGTGAAGGAAACATCATCCACAGCAACTACATGGCCGCTCTCTTTGAAGAGTTCGTCTGCACTGGTGCCTGCTTTAAGTTTTTCCAGGGCTCCTTGAGGGTTATTGCCAAAAATCTTGTACAGATTTTGTACCCGGATTGTATCTTTCACTATTCCTCCAGGGGGAAATGCTGCAGGTAGAATCAACGGGGCATCGATTAATTAACCCTGACAACAAAATCAATCATTTTAGTTCATGATAGACTTCTTTTTGCAAAATTGTCAAGGATATCGGAGTTGATTGTTACAGGCTTTTTTCTCATCTGTGTATGAGCTGTTTGAATCCCTCAAATCGATTTTTGGTATAATGGAAACAGGCAATTATTTCAATTGCCAAAAGCCGGGCTTTACAAATTCTGCCAAATATCGATTCCCGCTTCAATCAAAGGAATAAAATGTTTTTTAAGTTGGCTGTATTATTTATTCTGGTTCCTCTCGTAGAGCTTGCCATACTTATTTATCTTGGCACCATTATCGGAGTTCTGGAGACCATTATTATCGTTGTGGTTACCGGGTTGCTCGGAGCTTTTTTAGCCAGGCGGCAAGGGTTGATAGCCTTGTATAATATCCGTTCCAGCCTTCAAAACGGGATATTGCCGGCTGATCAAATGCTGCACGGGGCTTTAATTTTTACCGGTGGCCTGGTGTTTATTACCCCGGGCCTTTTGACCGATATAGCTGGAATTGGCCTGTTGATACCGGCTGCAAGACGCATGATTATACGCTGGCTCAAGAAGATGCTGGAACGAAAAATCCAGCAGGGGAATGTACAATACTATAGAATACGTTAGCGCAGTTTTTACGCGCTGGCTAAAGCCGGGATTTATGGCAAAGATTTCTTTAGATTTACACGATATATTCAATAAAAGCTATGCTATTGATAGTGAGCTTGGCAGGGTTATTGAGGAAGCCCTTGACAAGAAAATTGCGCTGGTAGAAATAATTCCGGGCAAAGGATCCGGGCAGTTAAAGAAACGCGTTTTGCGCTATCTGAACCAGCCGGAAATTAAAAAGCTCTATCATCGACTGGAAAAAGACGACAAGAACTTCGGCCGGATATTTGTTCATTTTAAACACAAGCCTTTTAAATGACTTTAAACCGGGCAAAGAGCATACTATTCTTTGGACATAATCTATAGCCGCTGGATTGTTATTTCTGTTATAATCGCCTTGATGGCATCAAAGCTGAGCCCGGCTCTTCATTATTGACATCAACTCCGACAGAGTAATGCCTGCATATCCTAAAGCAAGTTTGCATGTTTGACATAAGCCGGAATTGGTATTATTTGCGCCTGTGTTGGTGCCGGCTTGCCGGATTGTTTAACTTTTTAACCGGCTTTGCCAATAAAAAAGTGAGGGACAATGGCAGAATTAGGTTATATTACCCTTGGGCTTGCACTCTTTGCAGCCTTGCTATCGGTTGCAAGCTTTGTTTTCGGGGGCAGAGAAAGAACCTCCTGGTTTAATCGCAACGGCCGTAAACTGGTTATCGCGGTCTTTATGCTTGTATCGGCTGCGGTGGTTATACTGGCAACAGCCATTCTTACCCATCACTTTGAGATATGGTATGTGTACCAGTATACCAGTAAAGATATGCCTCTGTTATACCTGATAACGGCATTTTGGGCAGGTGGTGCCGGTTCATTGCTTTTGTGGTCATGGTTTATTTCAATTTGTGCCTGTATTCTTGTAATTCGCCAGCGGCCGGGAAAACGCGAACTAATACCGTATGCGCTGGCCGTGGTTATGGCTGTTCAGGCTTTCTTTTTGGTGCTTATTTTATTCTCTTCAAATCCGTTTACCCGTTTAGGCTACATGCCGTCAGATGGCATGGGATTAAATCCTTTGTTTGAAAACCCGGGCATGTTGTTCTATGCACCGGCACTGCTGGCTGGCTGGGCTGTTATTACTGTTCCTTTCGCATTTGCTATATCAGCTCTACTTAATAATAAACTGGATAACACCTGGATAAGCTCTGCCAGGCGGTGGGCAGTAATGGCCTGGTTGTTGTTGGGGGCAGGCAATCTTGCTAGTGTCTGGTTGGCTTATGCTGTTTACGATTGGGGCCGGTATTGGACCTGGAGCCCGGTTGAAAATGCCGGGCTTATTCCCTGGCTGCTTGCAACCGCTTTTATCCATTCACTAATACTGCAAAAGCGCCGAGGCGGCTTCAAGCTATGGAAC
>PWTP01000041.1 GCA_003563865.1 Dehalococcoidia bacterium | reverse complement strand
TCGGTGAGTAATTGCGTGTAAGCCATATTGCCCCGCATAACATACTGCCTGAATTCATAGGCGCTTATCAGGTTGGTAAGAACTACCATCATTCCGACTGAAATAATGACGATAAGCAGTAGAGAACCGGCCAACTTGATATTTAAACTACGTATCATACCCTTCACTCATTTTATACCCAACCCCATATATGGTTATGATAGAGCCGGGCTGGTTCGAATCTATATCGATCTTCTTGCGTAGATTTTTAATGTGGCTGTCTATAGTGCGCTCGTAGCCTTCATAGGCATCACCCTGAATAATGTCTAGCAGCTGCATGCGGCTGTAAACTCTGCCCGGGTTTTCTGCCAGGGCTTTTAGAATATCAAATTCTATTGGTGTCAGGTCGATCCTGTTTTCACCAATGGTGACCAGGCGCTTCTGGATATCTATAGTGATATTTCCTACCGCTATTGTGTTGTTTGAGTTAGAATTGATATCTCCTCTGCGTAAAACAGCTCTTACCCGGGAGACGACTTCTTTGGGGTCAAACGGCTTGGTAATATAGTCATCAGCTCCGAGCTCGAGACCTATAATCTTTTCAGCAGTATCATCCCGGGCAGTTAACATAATAATTGGGATACCAGAATTTTTTCGTAGCTCTTTGCAAATATCCCAACCGGATATTTCCGGCAGCATAAGGTCCAATATGATCAGATCCGGCCTGGTTGAGCGGGCCGCCTGTAGCGCAGATCGGCCATCATATGAGGTTGTAACCCTGTAACCTTCCCGTTCCAGATAGGCTTTAATGATATCGACTATCTTTTTTTCATCATCAACAACCAGAATATGTTTAGCCATTAAATTACCTTTAATCACTTGATGTATGATTATTCTATCATTATTAGTTCGTATGGTATATATATACATATAGGGGGAGGTCGTATTCCTCCCCCTATATGCCTAAGCAGTACTATGAATTATTAGCCTGAACGAGCACTGTTGCTAAACGGCATTGCCGCCCCGGTGTTGCTTGCCGTAACCAGCTTTGCTTTGAACGGGATTTTCGGGATCGCACCCGAGCATGCCGCTACCGGCTTTGGCTCCGCGGTGCTGGTTTCCCATGCCTTCTCCCATTGGGCCTTGTCCACCTGTGCCGGCGATTCTGTAAAGCATTACTTCCACCCGGTCGGCTACACGCGCCAGCATAATTTCTGCTTGCTCGAGGGTAATGGTGCCTGCGTCAAGCGCTGCCTGGATGGCATCGGTTTTGGCCTGAATCAGAGCTGCGGTTAGTTCATCCAGGTCGATGCCTTGATCAACCGCAATTTCGGCCAGGGTTAAACCTTCAAGCCTCAGGTCACATAACTCCTGCTGGGTGATTCCGAGCATTTCTGCAACAACACTATCACAAATCTGCTCTCCTGCACGGACTCCACCGCCTTGATAGCCGGGGAAAATCTCCTGTGCATTTTGCTCACCGGGAGTGTAGGCAAAAGCAGTTGCACCAATGCTTAAACCCAATAACGCTGCTACTCCCAATGATACTGATAGTAATTTGAGTGACTTCTTCATTTATTCCTCCCTTTTTGCCGGCTTTCTGCCGGCTTCAATGTTCTAATTGTATAGATTAAATATGCAGGAATTATGGAGAGCTGATGTGATAGTTATGTATGTTTTAAAAATTTTATGAAATGAGGCTGAAAAATCTATTGACAGAAATGAGCAAGACATGTACTCTGGTAAATAATAATTTAAGGAGATGTGAGAAATGGCTAAATCATCTACAGGCATGGAAGAAAACGTTGCTGCGTTGCTTAGTTATGTCTTCGGATTTATTACCGGGCTGATATTTTTCCTGATTGAGAAGGAGAGTAAATTCGTGCGTTTTCACGCCATGCAATCGATTGTTTTCTCTGTTGCACTACTCATAATTTACCTGATCCTGGGCATTATTCCTATTGTAGGCTGGATCCTAATACCTATAGTAGGCATTGTTGGCTTTGTTTTCTGGATTATACTTCTAATAAAAGCCTACCAGGGCGCCCATTATAAACTTCCATTGCTGGGAAACCTGGCAGAAAAGTGGTCAAGCGCCGCCTGATAAAAAGTGTCTAAAGGTAATAAAAACGCCTTTGGGGTTAAATCCCCGAAGGCGTTTTGTATCATTATTCGCGTTATGTATTATTTGTAATTACCCGGTTTTTACAGATTTTCTAAAATCAGAGATAGCCGAAATAGCCTGGAAGCCATCGGCGCAATAAGCATCTGCGTCTATTTCTTTAGCATAATCTTCACTAACTGCAGCACCACCTATCATTACCTTTACTTTGTCCCTTACTCCGGCTTCTTTAAGGGCATCAATGACTTCTTTCATGCGGGTCATTGTTGAAGTGAGCAGGGCTGAAAGCCCAAGATACTCAATGCCTCGTGATTTAACCTCTTCAACGATCTTTTCAGTAGGCACATCAATGCCAAGGTCGTGCACTTCGTAACCGGCGCCTTTGAGCAGAATTACCACAATATTTTTGCCGATGTCGTGGATGTCATCTTTTACGGTAACAATTGCTACTATACCGTTGGATGCCACTTTAGCCTTTTCCAGATGGGGTTTTAATATTTCCATGGCTGCGCCGGCCGCCTGAGCTGAAGCCAGCATATCCGGGATGAAATATTCTCCGGTGTCATATTTTGCCCCCACGATTTCCATGCCCGGTGTAATTGCAAGTGAGATTATTTCTTTAGGATTAATGCCTGCTTCAACCGCTTGCCGGGTTAATTCTTCAACACCCGGAGTGCCGTTAAGCTCTTCTTCTATGCCTTCGTCTTCCTCGTTTCTTCGTCCTTGAATTATGTTTTCCTTAATCTGTTTTATTATGTCTTCGTTTGCCATATTGCCTCCTGATACATATTATTTTCGGGTATCTAAAACTGAAAGAATGCCGGGTATTTCATCAAATACTTCTTTTATCACTTCATCTGGCAGGTAGCATGCCGGTTGTTTGAGGGTTTTATCAAGTGCACATTGAGCCAACTCTATTACTCTGTCACGGCCGTCTTTGCTTTCAAAAATATATGGTTTGGTAAGCTTGCCTCTTCGCATTAATGGCCGTACATAATTAATATAGAGCTTTTGTTGCGTTTCTACTGTTTGGCGTATTTGGCTGGATACTTTGGAGATGCTTTTATCATTAATATCGGTTTCCTGTAAAAAGGCTTTGAGCATTTTATAGTGGGCATCGTCGATTAACGCCTGAAGAGGGCTAAAAGCAGAGTTG
>PWTP01000148.1 GCA_003563865.1 Dehalococcoidia bacterium | reverse complement strand
TTCTTCGCGGTGCGGGTTAGACATTCCTACCACCACGTCAACCTGGGTACTTTTAAAGTCCAGCTGATCTAGGGCTTTAATGACCACAGAAGTCAGGTTAAAGGGATCAGAACCGCCCATAAAAACAAGGATCCGCTCTACCCTGCCCTCTCTTTTTCGCAAATTTTTTCGCGCTTCTCTAAATTCCGGGCGCAGCAGGGCATAACGCGGACCTAGCAGTAATTTGCAGGAACTATCAACCAGGCTGCAGTAATGGCTTTCCATGTCATCAAATAAGTTCTGATCTAACAGCAGGTCACAACAAAAAGGCTGACTGCCCAGGTCGGCAATGACCATGATCTTATTTACAAAGGGCTGCATACTTTTCTGCCAGCTCTGGCCAAGGCTGTAATGATCTACTACCAGCCAGGCCGGAGGAACATGGTAATCTTTTTTAAGACGCTCCAATATTTTCCCGGTCTCACAAGCATCTTTCTGCACATCCCGGGCATCAAAGAGAAAAACCGGGAAACCTTCTTTCCTTATTATCTCCTCCATACCGCCGCGCAGCCTTTTACAAGCAAAAAAAACCGCGGCATCTTTACTGCGCAGTTCCCGGGCCAGTGTCAGGCAGCGCATTACATGACCGGATCCAATATCCTGCGAACCGTCGGTTCTGATAAGAATATTCATCTAGTGCGCTCACATCCACCCTTGTTAATGACAGCTCCAATCTTCTGTGTACAGCACTGAACTATGAATATTCCATGGCCAGCTGTTTCAGCTCTTCACTGCTCAGCCACCAATCATTACGATCACTGCTATAAACAAAACCATCAGGCAGGTTTTTGCCTTCAGAGCAGTACTCGGCATCCCACCAGGGAAACTGGGGAGCAATCACATAATGGTTATCAAATTCATAAGAATGGTAAGCATCTTCGGCGGTAATCATTACTTCGTGCAGCTTTTCACCGGGCCGTATACCCACCACTTCATGCTTACAATCGGGCGCCAGGGCCAGGGCCAGGTCGGTCACCTTCATACTGGGCAGTTTGGGAACAAATATTTCTCCCCGGGTCATACGCTCCAGGCACTGCAAAACAAACTGCACCCCCTGTTCGAGGGTGATCCAAAAGCGGGTCATGCGCGGATCAGTTATAGGCAGCCTGCCATTTTTACGCTGATCCAGGAAAAAGGGGATCACACTGCCCCGGCTGCCAACCACATTTCCGTAGCGCACCACGCTAAAGCTGGTATCCTGGCTGCCTGCATAAGAGTTTCCGGCCACAAAGAGCTTGTCGGAACAAAGCTTGGTCGCCCCATAAAGGTTAATCGGGTTGGCTGCCTTATCGGTACTCAGGGCAATTACTTTCTTCACACCGCAGTCGATTGCCGCCTCAATGATATTTTGGGCGCCAATCACGTTAGTCTTGATTACTTCGAAGGGGTTATACTCGGCAGCAGGAATTTGCTTTAAGGCAGCAGCGTGAATAACAATATCTACATCTCTAAAAGCACGGTACAATCGATCCCTGTCGCGGACATCGCCAAGGAAAAAACGCAGGTTGCTATAATCCGCATATTTCTGCTGCATTTCAAACTGCTTAAGTTCATCACGGCTAAAAATAATCACCCGATCAGGGGTACAATCATGTAAAACTAGTTCAGTAAATTTTTGGCCAAAGGAACCCGTTCCACCGGTTACAAGAACTTTCATTCCATCCAACACCAAAATATAACCACTCCATCCGGGACGCCGGCCCGTGGCAGGCAAAGATAATAACAGAAATTAAGCTGATATGATTGTAGTATTTTATCAGGATGATGTCAATTGATAGAAATTTTGGCACAGCAGCAGCGCATGAACAGGTAAAGCGGGGACGTTTGTCACATCTGCTCCGATATCAGAAAACGTCCCCGCTTTTTATTAACCTTACAATTAGATAATCTCTGACATAACTCTAGTATTCAGTCACAAAAACTTCTAACTGATCCGGTTTTATTTCCTGCAGGTCGAATAAGCTCGAACCGTATGCACCCCAGCGGAAGCTGTAATTTATGGAGTTCTTGGCTTCATAGCTGTTTTTTGATCCGCTGGACCTGGCAATAACACCCAGTTCGATATTTACCTCCCTATTAACATTTTTTACTATTAGCACGTTATATTCGCTATAATCAAATAACATTCGCCATTTAGACTTACCCTGTTCTCGATAATAAAAAGCATATTCCGGGTTATGGCCACCTACTGCCTGGGCAATGAATTTAACCTCCTGATTTGGTCGAGCTTCATGGGCAGGCTGAGCATATAAATTAACCGATTCTACCGGAGGTACTGATAATACCCTGTGACTGATCCAATCCGTATGGACAGTACTTGAACCCTGTCCCATGGCCTGGACCCCAATGTCTCCTGACCAGGTTGAAGGGAAGTTATAACTAAAATTATTTGCATTGGTAATCCCACGGTATCTGGTCCAGTTACCACCTGCTGATTTATACCAGAATTGAAATTGCGGGTTGGCTAGCCCTGTCGTATTGGCAGTAAAAGTCACTCTTTCACCCACGCGTGTTGGTGAAGAAGGACTGGCTGAAATGGTTACACCTTCAGGACCTGGCGGTGGTGGCGGTGGCGGAGCTGAACTATCACGATAGGCGGCAATAATAAAGCGTATATCCCTTATAGTGCGAGCATTATCACCGTGCTGAGAATGACCGGTTGCAAAACCATCAAGAGTAACATTTGGATTTGAAAAATAAGCAACTCTGACATGATCATGACCATCTGTATAATCGCGACCTTCTTCATAAGCCATGACTGAACATTTTCTGGTAGCCGGAGTGTCACCCCAACGCCACCCGGCAGAGTAACTATGCATTTGAGGACCAGGCTGAACACTCTGCCCTTTATGGTGACCGGCGCCCATGTTATGGCCCATTTCGTGGATATGAGTGTACGTGTTATGCGCCTGCTGTACCCTGGTAATGGAGTAGCCAAGCGCAGGGATACCTGCCGGTTCTTCCAGGGCCCAACCTATCCCTCCTGTATCTTCAACACGGCTAAACATGGCAACCAGATCCGCTCCATGTTGATCGCGCCACTGGTGAACTATTGCACATTCACCAGAACCAAGAGTTAAGTTTATTATATCTACTTCGGACCCACTAATGTACTGCCCCCAGGTCTCAAACCATATCGGTTCGCCTGTGTACTCTGTATAGTTAATCTGTCCGGAATGAACAAGGTTAAAATTGATGTAAATATTACTATTACTCGCTACAAGTTTAGCCCTTTGCATGGCCTGGCTAAT
>PWTP01000018.1 GCA_003563865.1 Dehalococcoidia bacterium | reverse complement strand
GGTCTCTCGATGGAAAGCATCGAGGAAATGGTAACAAATCTCAATCCCGCAGACTGGGAAAATCAAATATACAATCATATGTGCCAGCAAACCCGGGCCTTGAGCATATTACTGCTTGAAAAACTGGACAGTAAACTGATGGAGAATAGAGAAAGCGGGTTGAGACTGGTGGGCCTTAGAAAACGGTGGGTGGTTACCATGTTTGGAACAGTACAAATAAAGCGACGCCTTTACCGGGATAAACAAGGGAATGGGCGTTTTCTGCTCGACGAAGCCATAGGACTGGCCAAGAGAAGTCCGCTAAGCTTAATGGTAAAGGATCTCTCGGTCCTGCTGGCCTGCCATATGCCATTTGGTAAATGTGAAGCCCTGCTGCATATGATGCTGCCGGCAGGTGTTTCTCATACCACCATTCACCGCGAGGTATCAAGAATAGCGGAGCCTGCCCTGGTTAAAGAAAACCATGAGGTAGCTGAAGCATTTAAGCTGGGTAAGGGACCAGAGCCGGGTAAACGCCAAATACCTTGCCTGTTTGTAGAAGGTGACGGAGTAAATATTGCCCTGCAGCGTGAAAAGGAAAGACGAACCGAGATAAAGGCGGGTATTGCCTATGAAGGCTGGGAACCGGTTGGCAGAGTGGGTCGATACCGGCTGAAGGGTAAGACATCTTACATGGGACTGATGGATGGAGACAGGTTCTGGGATGGTTTTTCTCTGGTGCTCGGGAAGAAGTACGATTTTAGCTCCATAAAGCATATAGTGGTAGGTGGTGACGGTGCCGGCTGGGTAAAGCATGGCGCTGAAGTAATGGATGGATATTACCAGCTGGACCGCTTTCATCTGCGCCGTGAGCTCTTGCGGGCACTCAAAGGTGATGTAGAGACAGCCAACCAGGTTTACCGGGCATGCCTTATCGGTGATCAAGCACTGGCAGACAAACTGCTCTTGCAGCAACAGGGGCTTGCCGGCAAAGAAAACATAAGAGACATAACCCGGGTAAGATCTTATTTACACAATAATGCTTCTGGGCTTGAAGATTACCGGCTACGTTTTGATAAAGGTCAAGGCTATGGGTTAAGGGGTATGGGCGCTATGGAAAGCAATATCGACAAAATGGTAGCCAATCGGATGAAAAAACGGGGGATGAGCTGGACCAGGGCTGGTGCTGCAAGAATGTCGCGCCTTATCCTGATGAGCCTGTGGGGCGATGTACACAGCTGGCCGGCCTGTTACGAGAAGGATAAACCTTTACCACTGGTAAAACCTGACAGGGCTTCAAAACCCAAGCATCGGGATACAGTTCATTACTATAATCGTGTTAACTCAGGCTTACCCTCACTATCAGGCCCCCATGCTTCGCGTCCCTGGGCTAAAGCATTAAAATCACTTGCATACGGAATCAATACATTATGAGGTGTTTGTATTCACTGCCTACTAAGAGTTGACAGTTACAAAGTGAACTGTTTCGTTGACACCTGGAGCAGCCCCCGTCTATAATTTAATCTGGTAATGCCGAAGTGGCGGAACGGCAGACGCGCTACGTTCAGGGCGTAGTGTCCTTATGGGCGTGTGAGTTCAAATCTCACCTTCGGCACCATCTTCAAGCGCTTGTAGCTCAGTTGGATAGAGCGCAGCCCTGCGGAGGCTGAGGCCGTGGGTTCGAGCCCCACCAAGCGTGCCACTTTCGGGCGGTTAGCTCAGCTGGTTAGAGCACCTGCTTTACACGCAGGGGGTCATTGGTTCGAGTCCAATACCGCCCACCATTTTTCAAAGCTAAAGTAGCCGGAACCGTTTTTTGCCTTCAATAGCGTTGGGCAAGGCAGATTGCCAGAGCTTTGCCTTACCGCCTGTTTGGCCTCCGCGGTGCAACGCTCATATAAGCTCAGGCAATACCGCGACATATGTAATCCCCGGCGGGAATAACCCGGGCTATTTGGCTAGCAAGCCGCCGTCTATGACCAGCTCAGAACCCGTCATGAAGGATGATTCATCGGAAGCCAGGAAAAGTACTCCGTTAGCAATATCTTCAGGTTTCCCCAAACGGGGTAATGGAGTAATTGATTCCAGATAAGCTTTTTGTTCCTTGTCAGCTAAAATACTCTGGGTCATTGTTGTAGCAATAACTCCGGGATGCACAGAATTAACCCGTATGTTGTCTTTGGCAAAATCCACCGCGACATTCTTGGTTAAAGTCCTGTTACCCCCTTTAGAGGCGTTATAAGCAGCGCCCCCTATTCCAATTATACCGGAGACGGAAGATATGTTTATTATTGAACCTCCCCCTGCTTTACGCATCTCAGGTATAACGTATTTAATTCCCAGAAAATTCCCAGTCAGGTTGATGTCCATCAGCTTGTTCCACTCATCAAGCGTAATTTGCTCAGCATTCTTTTGTATAACTATTCCAGCATTGTTCACCAGTACATTTACCTTGCCGAAGGCATCAACTGCTTGCTTTACAACTTCCTTCCATCCTGCTTCGGAGGCAACGTCATGTTTTACTGCTATAGCTTTGCCCCCCTTTTCATTGATTTCCCCTACAACTTCTTTGAGCTTCTCCTCCTGTAAATCAGTAGCAACAACCCTGGCTCCCTCTTTTGCAAACATTTTGGCCTCCAACGCTCCCATTCCCATGGCTGCGCCTGTAATGATGGCCACCTTTCCGTCTAATCTTCCCATTCTGGTTTATTCTCCTTTTCAATTTAAATTTGGTCAATCCCGTCGATTTCAAATAATGATGAAGAATTACTGTATAAATTAAGAGTCGCTAACATTAACACTGACTATTTTCTTTGTCAAATGTTCAAATAAAAATCAATGAATTGCTATCAGCTTTAGGGCAGGTTGACAATTAGATGGGAGTTGTATATTATCGGCTTCACGGAAAAAGTGTTCGAAGCCGGCTCGCCCTAGGAAAACCAGGCTGGCAGAATTTATTCCTTAACCGGGTATTCTGGTTACCGAAATCGGGCCTGCACCGTGTGTGCATGGAAGCCCGGGAATTCTTCTTGTAGCCTGTAGAGGCCAATCATAAGGAGGCAGATATGGAACTTTCCCAGCTTTTGGGTATAAGTGCACTGGTAATCCTTGCGTACATGACGGTTTTATTTTTTATAGCCCAGGTCCGCAGGGATAACTCTATTGTCGATATAGGCTGGGGGTTCGGTTTTATACTGGTAGCGCTGACAGTGCTTCTTGTACAAGAGGAATTCACACCTCGTCAACTGATTGTTACCGCTCTTATTGCCCTCTGGGGTTTTCGGCTTTCGGGAAGAATACTTAAGCGGAATTGGGGTAAAGGCGAGGATTT
>PWTP01000088.1 GCA_003563865.1 Dehalococcoidia bacterium | reverse complement strand
TTGCCCACGGTTTACGCAAAACCGACGACACGCCTGATTCGTCTTCAGTACCGGCCCTTCGTTCAGCAGGCTTTTCGGTTGCAAGAATAGATAAAGCAGAGGAAACCCATGAATCATTCGTCCGGCAGGATGCCCTTAATCAAGAGCTTGAGAATGGCACTGAAACTTTCCTAAGCGCTGAAGATATCACCCGCGGGTTTGCTATAGATGCCTGGGATTCGCTCACCTCAAGATGGCATTCGCTTTGCCAGCGTATTGGCATGTACCAATTTACAAACCCGTCACCGGCAATTATTGAACAATACGAGGATGAAGGCTGGATATCGTCTGGAGTGACATCTGCTGCCGATGATTCTTCTGATGTTTTACGGCAGGGTGAAACCATTTTTAACTGGTGGGGCTGGAGCCTGGTCGCCCCTCAACCCGGAAAAACATTGGATGCCGATGGCAAGCCAGTAGAACCTTCAAAAGAAATAGATTCTGATTTCAAGCTGAATGTAGATTTTCGCCCAAAACCAGGTTCGCTTCCCCGGCTTCGTTATGGAGTAACCTACAGGCTCAGAGCACGAGCTGTAGATCTGGCAGGTAATCGCTTGTCACCCAACGAAAAGGCCCTGCAAGGTTTTTTGCATGCTACTGAACCTCAGGTATACGGGCGATTCGAACCGGCACCTCCACCGGTGGTTGTCATGCGAAACCGAATCACCGAAGGTGAATCAGTCGAACATTTAGTAATACGCAGTAATTATAATACCCCTTTCGAAGCAGTTACCGAGCGGCATATTGTTCCTCCTAAAATTTCACAAACATTGGCTGAAGAGCACAAACTGTTTGACGATAATGAAAGCGGAAGGGTTGACTTTAAGGCATATGACATCATAGTGCCCAGGGAAGCAGGAACTATTACCGGAACGCCTGACCCTGACAATAATAATCAACCCTATGTGGACAAAGACAATCTGGAACTACCCTACCTGCCGGATATAATATCGAAAGAAGCAGTTTTCCGCGGCCTTCCAGGGGTAAATGGTCTGGTTAAGATAGATTTTGGCTATTTATCGGGCAATGCCTGGCCTGATGCACTTCCTTTTAGGTTGATGTTGGGAGAATATGACGGGCCAAAAGTAAGTTTTGATGAGTTCAGCCGCGTGCTCGAAGTGCTATTGCCCAAAGCAGAGGTAGTTGAAGTTAAGCTCAGTTCGGCCATGAGCAAAGACGATGCTATGCTGATGGGCTTGATACAGTGGATGATAGATTCAGGCAAAGATGAAAACCCGGCTTTAATAATGGCAATCGAAGGGCGTCATTGGATGTTAACACCCTACCGCAAACTGACTCTCGTTCATGCTGTCCGCCAACCATTGTTGACACCCGAGTTTGACCAGTTGGGCTTACTAAGAAGTGTTGGTGACACATTCGTTACAGTATATGACCGGGTTATGCAGGTCAGCCGTAAAAGTACATCTAAGCTTGATATATTAGCCGAGTGGAGTGAAAACATCGATCCTTTAGCAGAAGCAGGACCAAAGGTTTTAAACGTTAAGGCCAGACCATTCGAATTCCCTGTCACATTGGCATCAGGTGAAGAGAAAGAAAAAATCTTTTATGTTGAAGGAAAGCATGAGTTCGGTGATACCAAATACCGCTTGGTCACCTACAGCGCCACAGCCACTACGCGGTTTGCCGAATATTTCGTCCAGAGAAAAAAAGATGTAAGGTTATCGTCTTCCGAGCCCTTCACACTTTCAACAGAAGGCATAGTTGAAAGCTCTGAATCGGTGCAACTGGCTGACCATAGTGCTACCTACAAACGCTATGATGCTACCAACAAAACGGGTGATTATGTTATAGATTACAGGAATGGAACTATCCGGCGTACAAGTGCTTCAGAAGCTAGCAGTTCTATTCCTGAAAACACAAATCTGGAAATAGCTTATCTGGTACCACCCATTACCCGTGAAATGACCGCACCAAAAACCATGCGGGTCTTAAGTTCAGCCCGCCCTGCTTCACCAAAGGTACTATACATCGTGCCGACTTTTTCATGGCAGGCAGGTACTTCGGGTAGAGATAACAATACCATCACCAGCAAGCGTACCGGAGGCAGTATCCGCATTTATCTGGAAAGGCCATGGTTCAGTTCCGGTGATGGTGAACTATTAGGAGTTGTCATTTGGCCAGGGCCATCAAGTATTGCTCTTTCCAAAGACTCCTCACATGAAAAAATTAAACCTTATGTTACCCAGTGGGGCCTGGATCCCCTATTTTTATCAAAGCCTATAGTAGCTTTGCCAACATTAAGTGCTTTCAAATTATCCAAATCTGAGTATCAGGCTACAGGCCTTATTCTGGAAGAAGTTCCTGATGCAGATTTGAAAATAAATGTAGCAGGCCATAAAGTAGCCTATGACATTGAGCGTCAGCTTTGGTATTGCGATATGGATATTGATGCCGGTCAAACCTATTTTCCATTTGTACGACTGGCCCTTGCCCGCTACCAGCCGGCTTCATTATCACGTGCAGTAACCGGGCCTGATACAGTTATCAACCCGGGTGCAAATAACGTGCACTTATCCAGGGTTGTGCTGGCTGACTTCATCCAGCTTGCTCCAGACCGTTTTGCCAGTATCAGCCGTGATTCAGCCAATGCTCTGGTAAGAAGGGTTTCTGTAACCGGGCCAAGTTACCAGAGGCTGACCGGACAGGCAGGTCCCAGCCAGATGGAAATCAGCCTGGAAGAAAAGCGTGCTGGCGTAGAACCAGAGGTGGCAGGTGAACTAGCCTGGGAGCCGGTTGAGATGGCCACTACGGCCAATGTAGAGATTCTCTCGCATAGCCTGGATAAAGATGGCAACACGACCTGGACTGGAGACATCTACCTGCCGGATACAGCCGGCACCTACCGGCTGCTTATTAAAGAATTCGAGCTTTACAGCATACCCGGCCTGGTTCCTATAGTACAACGCAGGCTGGTTTATGCCGATGCTGTTGTTTTGCCACCTTAGTGTTTGAAGCATAAATACAATTCATACTCAGTAAAAATTGCCGGGGCTATGGTTCGGCGCCTTCATTAATTGTTTCTGGTTGCCAGCACAATTTATCAGCCGCTGTTGCTTCTTGTCATACACACAAAATACATGATTGATAACCATGTAAAATCACGGTTCTTTTAAAGCTTCTGCTGGTTTTAATTTTGTTCTTCGTAATCTAAACAACTCTGTTAATAGAATTCACTTGACAAAAGTCAATGATTATTAACAAATAAAAGAGCAAACTCTCAACAAAAATGCCTTTGATTTACTTTAATAGTAGTAAT
>PWTP01000093.1 GCA_003563865.1 Dehalococcoidia bacterium | reverse complement strand
ATCACTATCGGCTTATGCCCGTCAGTTTTTAGGCAGGATGGAAAAACCGGATGTCGATTATATCGAGGGCCTAAGCCCGGCTATTTCAATTGACCAGAAAGGTGTTAGCCATAATCCACGGTCAACCGTTGGCACAGTTACTGAAATTTACGATTATTTGAGACTGCTTTTTGCCCGGATCGGTCATCCATATTGCCCTCACTGTAACCAGGAAATTAGAGCTCAGTCAGTTGAGGGTATTGTTGATACAATATCAAAACTTACGCTCGGAACAAGGTTTATGGTGTTGTCACCTCTCGTAAGGGGCAGAAAAGGTGAATATCAGCAAATGCTTACTGATTTACGTCATGCCGGATATGCCCGGGTGCGCATTGATGGCAAGGTTATGGATCTTTCAGAAAATATAGGCCTGGACAAAAATAAGAAACACTCAATTGAGGTGATTGTCGACCGGTTAATTATTGATAAAAATGAAAATAGCAATCGGCTGGCAGGTTCGGTTGAAACGGCCCTCAGGCTCAGTGGAGGTATTGTCCAAGTTGCAATTATCAATGGTGAAGAATTGTTGTTTTCCGAGCATTATAACTGTATTGAATGTGGTTTTAGCCTGGGTGAAATTGAACCACGCACATTTAGTTTTAATAGCCCGCATGGAGCCTGCCCAACGTGTTCAGGATTAGGTGTACGCAGAGAAATTGATCCTGATTTGGTAATTCCTGACAAAGAACTTTCCATTGCTAAAGGTGGAATACAGCCATATCAATACCAGGCCTGGTATTATTCTCAGGTATCAGATATGGCCCGGAAATACGGGTTTTCTACTCAGGAACCACTAAATAGTCTGAATGAAAGGCAATTGGATTTAGTATTATATGGAGAAGGCAAAGAAATCCGAAGTTACCGGAATCCATATGGCAAAATGCGAGAGTATTCAGAAGGCTTTGAAGGTGTAATCCCCCGCATGATGCGTCTTTACCGTGAGACCGAATCAGAACAATCACGTCAATACGTAGAACGCTATATGGTAAGTCTGCCATGTCCTGATTGTGAGGGTAAAAGGTTAAAACCTGAAGTGCTTTCTATAAAGATCGGGAGTTATAATATTGTAGATGTAGCCTGTATGCCAGTCAGTTCCTCTCTGGAATGGGTAAACGAATTAAAGATGGCAGATACAATATTGACCCCGCGGGAACAGGCGATCAGTAACGAAATATTAAAAGAAATCGACTCCCGTTTGAGTTTTTTAATAAATGTCGGGCTGGACTATCTCAGCCTGGAAAGAGTATCATCAACCCTTTCCGGAGGTGAAGCCCAGCGTATACGGCTGGCCACCCAGATTGGAAGTGGGCTGATGGGGGTTTTATACGTATGTGATGAACCTACCGTTGGCCTTCATCCGGCAGATGATTCCAGACTTATTTCAACTCTATTTCGTTTGCGCGAACTGGGTAATACCATAATAGTTGTTGAGCATGACGAGGCCATGATGAAATCGGCTGATCATATAATTGATATGGGGCCGGGCGCCGGTGAACATGGAGGCCGAGTTGTGGCTACCGGCAAGCTGGAACAAATAATGGATTCTCAAGAATCAATAACCGGCCAGTATTTGAGCAGGAGGAAAGTTATCCCGAATCCAGCTTCCAGAAGACCTGGTAATGGCAAATATATTAAAATCATCGGTGCAAGTGAGAATAACCTGAAAAATATTGACGCAGCTATCCCACTTGGATGCTTTGTTTGTGTAACAGGTGTATCCGGTTCGGGTAAAAGTACTCTTATAAATGAGGTGTTGTATAAAAAACTTGCACAAAAATTATACCATTCAAAATTTAAGCCGGGAAAATGCAAGGGGATAGATGGATTTGAACATGTTGATAAAATTATAAACATAGATCAATCTGCAATAGGCCGTACTCCCCGCAGTAACCCGGCAACTTACACCGGATCGTTCACTCCGGTGCGGGAATTATTTGCAACTATTCCCGAGGCAAAAGTGAGGGGGTATGGTCCAGGCCGCTTTTCATTTAATGTAAAAGGCGGGCGATGTGAAGCCTGTGCGGGTGAAGGGTATACCAGAATTGAAATGCAGTTTTTGCCCGACGTAACAGTTCCTTGTGATGTTTGTCATGGCAAACGTTATAACCGTGATGTTCTGGGAGTTACTTTTAAAAATAAAAACATTGCAGAAATACTCGATATGACGGTTACTGAAGCTGCAAATTTCTTTGAAAACTTTCCGAGGATTAACAACCGTTTAGCCACACTAAAAGATGTCGGTTTAGGCTACATACGCCTTGGACAACCTGCACCAACCCTTTCTGGAGGTGAAGCCCAACGAGTAAAGCTTGCAACTGAACTGGCCAGACGTTCTACCGGCCGCACTTTATACCTCCTTGACGAGCCAACTACCGGGCTTGCCTTCGAAGATATTGCAGCTCTACTGAGGGTTCTTCAAAGACTGGTCGATAGTGGTAATACTGTTCTTATTATTGAGCACCATCTGGATGTTGTTAAAAATGCCGACTGGGTAATTGACCTTGGGCCCGGTGCGGGAGATAATGGTGGCGAATTGGTTGCAGCCGGTACACCAGAGGTTATAGCCAGGCATGAATTATCTTTAACCGGAAAATATTTGTCTTCTGTTCTTGAAGAAAGTGTTAAAATGGCTACAAAGAATTAACAGGCGAAATAGGAGGCTGGTGATGCTAAGAGAAGAAGCTTTAAGATCAATAGTTGCCAATGTTGAAAATCAAAATCTTATAAAACATATGCTGGCGACAGAAGCCATAATGAGGGCACTGGCCGAAAGGCTGGGAGAGGACAAGGAAACATGGGGCTTGACCGGGTTGTTGCATGATATTGATGTAGAGCTTTGTGAAGGCGATATGAACACTCATTCAAAGCTGGGGGCTGACATCGTAAAAGAAATGGGTTTATGTGAAGAGGCTGCAAACGCTGTTTTAAGGCATAACGAAGCTCATGGTGTACCGGTAGAAACTAATCTGGACAAAGCACTTTATTGTGCCGATGCTTTAACCGGGCTCATTACTACAACCGCACTGGTGCGCCCAGATAAAAAACTGGAAAGTGTAAACCTAAAATCGATTAAGAAGAAATACAAAGAAAAAGGGTTTGCAACCGGGGTAAACCGCGAACAAATAGAAACCTGTGAAAGTCTTGGGATTGAGCTTGATGAATTTATTCAGCTGGGACTTAATGCCATGAAAAAGATATCCTCTCAACTGGGTCTTTAGTAAAAACTACTTTTGATCATGTGTGGCTACTATATTACTTCAACCATTGAACCTTCGGCAGTCTT
>PWTP01000070.1 GCA_003563865.1 Dehalococcoidia bacterium | reverse complement strand
TGAAAATAGTACCAAACCCCATGATTTTACTCCTTTAACGAAAATACACCCGGCTGCATAAAATAACCAGTAGAGGGAATACTGCCGTTTCTCCACTGGTTATTACTTTCAAACTACTATACCTGCCGCTAAACCTGCAGACAGGCATAATAACCTGGGTTGATATCACCCTGTATCACCAGGAAACAAACATCGGCATTACCACATGCAGGTAGTCATCGGAACCAACCGGGCGAAAAACACCCGGGCTGGAAGGGTTGGTAACTTCAAGTGCAACCTGTTGTTCAGTTATGGCATCAAGCGCTTCAGCCAGATACCGTGTATTAAAAGCTATTTTAGCTTCTTCGCCTTGAACGGAGACATCAATTTCTCCAGTATCTTCTCCCAGCTCTTCAGCTCTGGCAGAAATAACCATATTTCCCGGTTTAGTTTCATCTTTGCCGGGATTAATAACCAGACGTACAATGCCGCTGCCATCTCTTGCAAATATAGAGGCAGTTTTATTTGCCTGGGCAAACTGCTTAACATCAGCAATGACCCGTGTTCCATAGCTTTGGGGTATCAGTTGTGAATATTGTGGAAAGTTGCCCTGAACCAGTTGCGAAACAAGCTCTACATCTTTCAGCCGGAAAATGATCTGGCTTCTTGAAGGACTTAACATAATATTCACAGGTTCTTCCTGATCAACAGATAGCTTTTGAAGCTCTGAAAGCGTTCTTGAGGGTATTATTGCAGTCACTTTCTGGCTCATTTTAGAAGCCAGAGGCAGTTTATAAACTGCCAGGCGGAATCCATCAGCAGCTGCCAGAGTAAGTGTATCGTTATCAAATTCAGCATTGACTCCGGTTAATACCGGCCTTGAATCATCAGTAGCAGCAGCAAAAACTACTTTGCGAATACCCTTCTTCAGTAAATCTGCGTCAACTTTAGTGCTGGCTCCATCATCTATATGTGGTATTGGGGGGAAGTCTTTAGCATCGACTCCACTCATTTTGGCTTCAAAGCGGGCGCATTTGAGTTCAAGCACCTTTGACCGGGGAGAGGAAAGAGTCATTTCCACTTTGTCATTAGGCAGTGAGGCAATAAACTCAGTCAATATGCGGGCGGGTATGGTAATTGCGCCTTCCTCTTCAACTTTAGCTCCAATCCAGCAGCTGATGGCCATTTCCAGATTGGTAGCTACAAGTTTCAATCTACCCTGATCGGTTGCTAGCAGGATATTATTGGTTATCGGCAGTGTTGTGCGGCCGGCTGCTGCTCTGCCTACTAAATTCAGGCCTCTGTTAAGGTTTTCCTGAAGGCAATATAATTTCATAATTCACCTCTTATCTACTGTAACCGTAAAGTATACATCATAAAATATACTCATCTCAATAAAAAACAGTTATTTGTTTATATCTTTCACTGTCTGCCAAGCAATGTCATGGCTTTTAAAATGGCCTTACTGCGATGGCTATAGCTGTTTTTTGTTTCAGTGGTTAATTGTGCCATGGTTTTCCCAAGCTCGGGGATTAAAAATAACGGATCATAACCAAAGTTATAGTGGCCGGCAGGGGCAAAGGCAATAAGCCCTTCGCACTCTCCACTGCAGGTATTCACAATACCATCAGGGGTGGCAATAGCAATTACACATCGGAACCTGGCAGTGCGTTTGCTTTCGGGTACTCCTTCAAGCTGTTTGAGCAGCAATTCATTCCTTTGCCGGTCAGTTTTTTCAGCCCCGCCATAGCGGGCAGAAAAAACCCCGGGCTTCCCTCCCAGTGCATCCACTTCCAGGCCCGAATCATCTGCTAGTGTCAGCAGCCCGCTTCTTTTGGCAAGGGTAGTTGCTTTTAAGCGGGCGTTTTCTTCAAAAGTTAAGCCTGTTTCTTCGACATTGGCAGAAACTCCTGCTTCTGCCGGAGATACAATTTCATAACCCAGATCCTTAAGTAAAACCTTAAACTCCTTTAACTTGCCGGGATTTCTGGTGGCTATAAGGAGCTTTGGTGTCAATGTTAATCCTCTAATGCTTGAAATCTGTTTTGAAGTTTGTTTAGGACCTGGGGCATAGTAGTGTACTCCATTTCATCCAGTGGAAGGCGGTGTGGCTCAAATGGGCCATGGTTGCGCATTGTGTCGGCCATCATGTTTGCTTCTGCGCGGGCATTTTCAAAAGAGATATCATCAAACATGTCCCTGGGTCCAATCAGTTTACCGTTTGCCAACTGAAATCCGAGCGCAATAACTCGAGGTGGCCCATCAAAGCGGGTAGGTGTAGATTCAGCAACAGATACCGGTATTAAGGGTCCATAGTGGGAGCCTCTCATCCAGCCTTCTACATATATCGGATGCGCAAATGGTTCAAGAACTTCACCCACTGCCGGAAAATGACCTTGGGCCCTGACTACGCAAACGGGGTCGTCTTTGCCAACATAGCGGCCTGCCATCATACATAGTTTTTGAGTGGATGATACGGCGGCAATATCACCAGAGTCACGGTGATACACTGCTTTAACTGCAAAGCGTGAAGAGGCTCCGATGAAAACCAGAAGGTCATAAATCTCTTCAGGACAATTAAAAGCTACCTTTTTGTGCTCTTTTACATCGTGGACTTCAAAAGCAAAGCCGGTATGCATGTTTCCCGCTATTACTAAGCCTACAGTATTAAACGGGTCTGCAAACATTTTGTAAAGAGGAAAATTCCATGCACCGGACGAGGTTTTGTCTGCCATATAAATAATAATGGTTTCCGCGGCTCTTTCCTCAATCTCCATTTCAGCAACGCCCGGTCCCATGCCTTTAATGTTGCCGGAGAAAGCGTCAGTTAATAAGTCCTGTCCGGCACCATGCAATCTAAGCTTCTTGGCTACGTCTGTGCAGGCTATGAAGGTGTCCCAGGCTAACTCATGTATAACTCTATTTTCTTCTCCCATAGTATGGGTCATAATTAACTGAGCATCGTCACCGCACTTGGTTACATAATAGTCGATCAGAATCTCGTTCTGTTTTGCCCTGGCCATCATTTCTTCAGCTTTTGACAAAACTTCCGGGTGAGAATCGCTGTGACCTACCCATCCGCCTATATCTGCCTTGATAACGCTAAGGGTAATCTTCATTACTACCTCCTTAGTAGTCGAGCCCTTTTCGGGCTTTTATTCCTTTATTGTACTGGTGTTTGACCATTGACATATCGGTTACAATATCTGCCAGGTTGACAATTTCGATGCTTGCATTGCGGCCGGTCAAAACCAGGGTAACTCTTTCCGGGCGACTATCAATTATCTCAACCAGTTTCTCGTTTTCAATCAGCCCTAAGTCAATAGCAGTATTTATTTCATCCAGTA
>PWTP01000071.1 GCA_003563865.1 Dehalococcoidia bacterium | reverse complement strand
CGATAATATGTAACAATTGGTTTCAAAAGCACCTACCGTAACGGTTTCTATTAACATTAATTAATTCTCCTGCCAATTTGCGTTAAAATTTAAAAAAGTCTAGCATCACCTCCAGCAAACAGGCAAATTATGCCGGACTCTTTCTTTGACACTTTGTCTCAAAAGCTGGTATCTTTAACCTGTCCTTCGAATATTATGGAAGCTCAAACCGTTGTTTATATTATAATCATACTTGGCGCTGTCTTCCTGATTGGTGGTTTTCTGGGGCTGATATTTCTTTTTAACCTGAAGGCAGACAAGCACCAAAAAAAGAAAGCTGGAAAAGCGCCTGAAATAATTCCGGCTGAGGAAATCGGGGCGCATTCCGAGGCCACCCCTGCCCCACCCGGGCCTGAACCATCAAGGACTATTAATACAAATACCAGGCCTTCTTTTGGATTAAAGCAGATTTATTTACCCGTAGGTGTAATGGGAGTAAGCTTTCTTATCGCCCTTATTTTTTTACCCCAGTTACCGGAAGAACTGGCCATCCGGTTTGATAGCGGTGGTGAGCCTGTAAACTGGGCAAGCCTTGGCACAGTGATGCTGGCAGGATTGGGCCTTCAAGTTATCCTTGTACTGGGCGGATGGTTCAACGGCCATACTATTAACAAGGTTGCTTATTCCGGAAACATGGGCGTTGCATCAAACCCCAAACCCAGGCGTGTTGCCATACTATCGGCCAACATGGTTGTCCTGTTACAGGTAATAGTAGCATTTATCATGGTAGATATCTTCAGTTTCAATGTGTCCGGTGTACACCTGATGCCTGTTTGGCTTTTTGTTGTTGTTGCCATGCTGATAGGCGGTATAATTATTGCCTACAATTTTGTTAAAATAGCACGCTTGAAATAATAGAACCTTTAAAGAGACAGGAGTAAATACTAATTCGTGGAAAAAAACATTAAACCCGAGCTCAATATGGAAAAAATTGTTTCCCTTGCCCGCAGGCGGGGTTTTATTTTTCCCAGCAGTGAAATCTATGGAGGCCTTTCCAGTTGCTGGGACTATGGCCCGCTGGGCGTTGAAATGAAACGCAATGTTAAAGATGCCTGGTGGCAGGCCATGGTTCATAACCGGGACGATATAGTCGGGCTGGATACCAGCATAATAATGCACCCCAGGGTATGGGAAGCATCCGGGCATGTGAGTGGTTTTTCTGACCCTTTGGTAGACTGCATGAACTGCAAACAACGCTTCAGGGCCGATTTGCTCGAAGGTGACCGTTGTCCGAATTGTGGCGGTGACCTCACTCAGCCCCGCCAGTTTAACCTTATGTTTAAAACTTTCATGGGCCCGGTTGAAGACGGAGCCAGCATAGCCTACTTAAGACCGGAAACCGCTCAAGGGATATTTGTTAACTTCAATAACGTTTTAAATACAACCCGCAAAAAGCTCCCTTTCGGTATTGCCCAGATTGGCAAATCGTTTCGTAACGAAATTACTACCGGCAACTTCATTTTCCGCAGCCGCGAATTTGAACAGATGGAAATTGAATACTTTGTAAAACCGGGGGATGACGAAGCTCAATTCAAGTACTGGCTTGATGAAAGGTTAAACTGGTTCCTCTCCCTGGGCATACGAAAAGAAAACCTGAGGCTTAGACAGCATCGTAAAGACGAACTGGCCCATTATGCCAAAGACTGTTACGACATTGAGTATTTCTTTCCCATGGGCTGGAGCGAACTCGAAGGCATAGCCAACCGGGCAGACTTTGATATGAAACAGCACTCTTTATACAGCGGCAACGAATTATCCTATTTCGACGAAGAAACAAAAAAACACATTGTTCCATACGTAATTGAGCCGTCAGGCGGCGTTGACCGCACTGTGCTGGCCCTCCTGTGTGATGCATATGCCGAAGAACCGGATAGAGATGAAATCCGTGCAGTGCTTCACCTGCACCCTTCGATTGCTCCGTTCAAAGTGGCAATACTGCCACTTAGCCGTAAGGAACCGGTAGTTAATACTGCCCGTGCAGTTTATTCCAGCTTGAGGCGCTGTTTTGCAGCCAGTTACGATGATGCCCAAAGTATCGGCCGGCGTTACCGCCGCCAGGATGAAATAGGCACCCCTTACTGCGTAACAATAGATTTTGACACCCTCGACGACCAGGCGGTTACCATCAGAGACCGGGATTCAATGCGTCAATTACGCGTACCGGTTGAACAGCTCACAAACGCTTTGCAGGCCAAGTTAAACGGCGAACCTTTTGAAACTTTGCCTCCCGGAGGTAAGCACTGGCTGGGTTTTTAAAAAGTGAGTGATACAATAATAATAAAGATTGTTCATTTTGCCGACTTGCACCTCGGGGTTGAAACCTACGGGAACCTTGACCCGGAAACCGGTTTTTCTTCCCGCATGGTAGACATCCTTTCCTCACTTGACTACCTGGTGGATTTTGCCATTGATAATAAAATTGATCTGGTTCTCTTTTGCGGAGACGCCTACAAAGACCGCTCGCCCAACCCCACCCAGCAAAGAGAACTGGCTAAAAGAATAAAAAGGCTCAGTGAAAACGATATTGCTACACTTATTCTTATCGGCAACCATGATCTGCCAAACGCTGTTAACCGTGCAACTGCAACCGAGATTTTTGACACCCTGGCAGTTGATAATGTTCATGTAGCCTCCAAACCCGGGGTTCATGTCTTAAATACACGAAATGGCAATATCCAGATTATCGCCCTTCCCTGGCTAAGAAGAGCCAACCTTATGAACCGTGACGATATCAAAAACCTGGATATGGCCTCTATTTTCCAGAAAATGGAGGAGGTTTTGACCCGGGTTATTATGCAAAATATCGATAAATTGAACCCGGATATTCCGGCCGTTCTGGCTTCACATGTATGGGTAAAAGGGTCAAAAATAGGTACTGAAAAAGGCACTACAATCGGCCGTGAACCGGAAATAATGGTGAGCAACATTGCCCATCCTGACCTGGATTATGTTGCTCTGGGCCATATCCACCGGCGACAGGTGCTCGGTGAAAACCCGCCGGTAGTTTATCCCGGCTCCCTGGTTAAGCTCGATTTCAGTGATACTGATGATGAAAAGGGGTTCTACCTGGTAGAAATCACGAGTTCTGCAAGCAGCAGGCGTCAAACGGCTTACCGCTTTCAACCGGTTCCGGGAAGAAGGTTTAAAACCATCAAAGTTGATCTTACTCAAGATGATATTGACCCAACCACCACCATAGTGCAGGCCATAAACCGGCACCAGGATGATATTAAAGATGCAATTATCCGGCTGGAAATCAGCCTTCCTCAGGCAATGGAAGGCTTGTTAAGAGATGCCGAAATAAGAAAT
>PWTP01000058.1 GCA_003563865.1 Dehalococcoidia bacterium | reverse complement strand
TGGCCTGGGATCATATTGACAGTGGGGTCAGACGTGATTATTTGGTGAAAGAATACAAAAAAGCACTTGAGGAGACAGTTACAGGTGACTGCCGGATTGATGCATGTAATTACTGCGGGATAGAAAAACGCATAATTGGGTGCCATAAAATGTCCAGGAGGATATCGGGCATTGAATAACATAGTAATTATAAATACCGGTTTGTGTATTGGCTGCGAAGTTTGCGTTGATCTGTGCCCGGCCAGGATACTGTACCTTGATGATGATGGCATATGCTGTGTAAGCGACGAGAGCCGGTGCGACCGCCTTCGCGGCTGTGAGCGGCAATGCCCTACCCGGGCTATTAAAATTAATTAAACGGTTCTTAATCAAAAACCGTTATGGCAACCAGGCTGTCTTCATCCTTGATGTTCATCAGTTTAACACCCTGGGTAGAACGACCCTGAACTGTTATACCCTTGCGAGGGTCATCTTCTTTTACCGGTGTGCGGGTAACACTACCGTTGGCTGAAATAAGCATAACCTGCTGAGTTTCCATAACCTGCTTGGCGGCAGTGACCGGACCGGTTTTACCGGTTAAATGGAAGGTTTTTACACCGCTGCCAGCCCGCTTTTGAACGGGATATCTGGAAAGGGGTGTGATCTTGCCGAAGCCTCGCTCTGTTACCACCAGAAGGTATGCTTCAGGGTTAACCATATCCATGGCAACAACCTTGTCATCGCCAATGAGTTTCATTGCTTTGACGCCTCCACTGGCTCTCAAGCTGGTACGGATATCAGCCACCGGGAAGCGTATAGACTGGCCCTTACTGGTTGCCAGTAAAACATCATTGTCATCTGTTCCCAGTCGCGCACTAACCAGGCAATCATTAGCATCCAGGTCCATGGCAATCAACCCGCTTGAACGTACTGACCTGAAGTGCTTAACGTCCACCTTTTTGATTTCTCCGTTTCGGGTAGCCATAATAAGAAAATGGCCGTCTGAGAGTTCTTTGGCATCAACTACAGCGGTAACCCGCTCTCTGTCTTGGAGGGGTATCAGGTTGATAATAGAGATTCCTTTGCTTATTCTCGAGATATCCAGAGGCACTTCATGACACTTGATGGAGAACACTCTGCCACGGTCGGTAAAGAAAAGCAGATTATCATGGGTATCGGCATATAAAAGGAAGCGGGCTGTATCTGCTTCGCGGGTTACCATGCCGATGATGCCTTTGCCTCCGCGGTGCTGCGGGGTAAAACTCTCTGCCGGTACACGCTTAATAAAACCACGTTCACTAAGGGTGACCATCATAGCCTGATGCGGAATCAAATCCTCCTCGCTGAAAGCCATTGCTTCCTGTTCATTAATTTCACTGCAGCGAGGGTTTGCTTCCTTGGCCTTCAGATCACTGATTTCCTTTTTAACTATCCCGAGAATTTTTACCGGGCTTGCCAGCAGGTCTTCAAGATAGCTGATTGTTTTTTAAACTTCGGTATATTCATCCAGGATTTTTTGGCGTTCCAGGTTAGCCAGCCTTCTCAGTTGCATGTCAAGAATTGCCTGGGCTTGGCTCTGGCTAAGTTCAAACTGGCTCATCAGGGCGCCACGGGCTTCTTCAGCAGATTTGGCAGCACGGATGGTGGCGATAACCTGGTCAATAAAATCAAGCGCAATTTTAATCCCTTCCAGTATGTGGGCCCGGTCTTTTGCACCTTTAAGTTCGTGGAGTGAACGGCGGGTTATGACTTCTTGCCGGAAGTCGATAAAGTTTTGTAGCGCCTCTTTAAGGCTTAAAACTCGGGGTTGCCCGTCCACCAGAGCCAGCATATTAACAAAGAAGGTAGATTGCATTGGTGTATGCTTGTAAAGATTATTAAGAATTTGCTGAGGCTGGGCCTCCCTTTTTAGCTCTATAACGATGCGCATGCCCTGCCGGTCAGATTCATCTCTGAGTTCGCTTATGCCGGTTATTTTTTTATCCTTTATAAGGTTGGCAATACGCTCAATCAGTGCAGCTTTATTAACCTGGTATGGCAGTTCGTTAACAATAATCTGATAACGCCCTTTGGGGGTTTCATCAATGAACGCACGGGCTTTAACCACAACGCGTCCGTGCCCGGTTGCATAGGCGCTTCTGATGCCTTCAACCCCCTGGATAGTTGAACCGGTGGGAAAATCAGGCCCCTTAACTATTTTCATCAGGTCGTTAACACTGGCTTCAGGGTTATCAATAATGTAACCGATGGCCGAACATATCTCGCCCAGATTGTGTGGCGGAATGTTAGTTGCCATTCCAACCGCAATGCCCGATGAACCATTGACCAGTAGATTGGGCAGGCGGCTGGGCAACACAACCGGTTCGGTAAGGCTGTCATCAAAATTGGGCATGAATTCAACGGTGTCTTTGTCTATATCCATTAGCATTTGCTCAGCAATAGCCCGGAGTCTGACCTCGGTATAACGCATGGCAGCCGGAGGATCGTTATCTACACTTCCAAAGTTGCCCTGCCCATCGATTAGAGTATGACGCATAGAGAAATCCTGAGCCATACGTACCATGGCGTCATATACAGAAGAATCACCATGCGGGTGATATTTACCCAGTACCTCACCTACAACGCGGGCACTTTTTTTGTGAGAAGAATTATGGGTTATTCCAAGCTCGCGCATCGCATAAAGTATGCGTCTTTGTACGGGCTTTAAACCGTCTCTTACATCAGGAAGTGCACGAGCAATAATTACACTCATGGCGTAATCCAGATATGAACTACGCATCTCATCTTCAATTTTAATGTCTCTGATCTTGCCCGTGGTTACATCCATTTAATGGTTCTCCTAGCGTGTTTCTTCCTGTTCATCGTAACTATCATCACTGCTGTCTGGCCAATCATTGCCCTCGTCATTGTCGTTGTAAAGACCTTCATCGCTGGCCTCCCCGTTGAGATTGGATTTTAAACCGGAAGCCTGGTCTGTGTCATAGCGCTCAAGATGACGGGACATAAAGGATATTATACCTTGTTGGGATGGATTTTTATAAACTTCTCTTATTATTATTGCTTTAGGTCCTGTGGCGCTGATGAGTTTAGCGGTATAAATATTACCGCCTCTTATGAGCTTAATAAGCCGCTGGCTTTGGCGCGAATCTACCAGCCCCAGATATTCACCTCTTTCGTTTTCCACCCTGAGGTATGGACCTTCAATGACCAGGTTTACTTTTTCACCAGCAACCATGCTCGCCCAGGTTTCCCGGGGGGCTTCCTGCTGGAGGTTTGCCACTCCGGCCTTACCCGGCTCTTCAATAAAATGCTCGGGAACCAGCCTGCTTAGAGAAGGTGGTTTACGGCCGGCACCTTCGCCAAGCTGAGAC
>PWTP01000050.1 GCA_003563865.1 Dehalococcoidia bacterium | reverse complement strand
GCGGAACCCCGGGCCATTTGGAGTTTTTTACCTACGCCAGAACCATCACCTCGGTGCTATCTGCCTTTTGAAATTAACCTTCCTGCACTGTTTTTAATTCTCTGCTTACCCTTAAAGCCTGGGTTGTAGCACTAACAGACATCTGGTTTATAAATGAGAGACCTATTCATAGCCTGTCCATGTCTCGCCAGATTCAAGCATGCCATCGAGTTCATCGCTGAAAAAGAACCTGTCTTCTCCAAATGCAGGTTTTAAATCATCGAACCAGGTAGCGGTTTCGTCATAGGCTGCAAAAAATGGTCTCAGCGCCCAGTCCGGATTTCTGGCCTGAATCATATTTAAAGCAAACACCTTCTCTCCTCCGATCCGGGTAACCCCCAGTACCTGAACTTTCCCCGGCATACATGACATACTCGGGCCTCTGACGGTGCGACATATTCCACTGACAGACTGGTAAGCTTGTCTATATATCTGCCAGGCTTCAACCAGTGGCACTGAGAAAAAATGTTTCGCTCCAGTGTCCCGGGCAACAAACATGTAATAAGGGATACAGTTAAGCGATACCTGCTTCTTCCACATTTCAGTCCACACTTCCGGCGAGGCATTTATATTCTTAAGCAAGGGCGCCTGTGTTCTGATAATAGCTCCGGCTTTTTGTACTCGGGTTATTGCTTCTTTAACAGCTTCGGTTTCAAGCTCTACCGGGTTAACAAAGTTTGCCATTAACGCCAGGTGCTTGCCCGATCGGTGGATTTTGCCGAACAGATTTAACAGGTCATCGGCATCATCGTCGGTTAGAAATCTATACGGCCACCAGCTTAAAGCCCTGGTGCCGATGCGAATATTTCTAACATGGGGTAATTCTCGAGAAAGCAAGGGCTCAATATAACCAGCCAGGATTTCTGTTTTCATAATAAGTGGGTCACCACCGGTGATAAGCACGTCAGTTATTTCAGGATGATCGGAAATATACTGGTGTATCAATCCGTTTTCTGGAGTAGCTATCTTATATTCGTCCATATGGGCAAACTGAGGCCAACGAAAACAAAAAGTACAAAACGAGTGGCAGCTCTGTCCTTGTTCTGGAAATATTAAAAGTGTCTGGGAATACTTGTGTTGAATGCCCAGCAACTTTTTGCCTTTGTATAATGGGGTATTATATTCAATCTGCCCGGCCGGGTGAGGATTAAGGCCCAGCCTGATTTCATCAGCACTCCGTTTTATAGATTCATCACTGGCCCCGGCTTCGATCAGGGCCCTCATCTGTTCATAATCTTTTTCAAGCAGCATATGCCGGTGAGGAAAGCTGGATATAAACGCCGGGTCTTCAGGGACATTATCCCAATCGATTAAGTTCTCAACAACGTATTCGTTCACTCTGAACGGTAAAACCGAACCAACAACTTCTATGTCCATTATCTGTTGGCCAGTCAAATTTTTTATTTGTGGAATTGTCTTAAAATTTTGAAGCGAGTATGACTTGTATTGCATCAAAGTCCCCTAATAATGTTAATTGATGTATCCGGATTTTGGCCTCAAAACATATTTACTGTTCCATTTTACCACTTCATGGCAAACTTTTACTCATGGACCTCGTTTTTGGTTGACACAGCTCGTTCATATTACTATGATAAGAGCGTCACTGGTTTTGACCTTGGCCATATAATTACACACAGGCCGAAGTAATCCACCAGACTTCAGTATTAAGGGAGGTGAGATGAAAAGGGAACATAAAAGTACCATACTCCAGCACACCATATTCACACCTTGGTTTAATTGATATTCAAACAATTTGATTCTCTTACCAGAGTCATCCGGATGTTGAAGCTGGCTGAATGAATACACGGTATCCCTGATTGGTGTTTCTATATTCATCAGTCCCAGAGGTAAACACCGGCTGAGTTATTGTTATCCATCTGTTTCAGCTTGCAACAGATTGTTAATTCGGTTTCAAACAAAATATCCATCAAACATTCACTTTAACTCAAACACAGTCATTTCACAAGGAGGGAAAACTATGGCAGCTATTGCCGGAATTGTATCACTTAAAAGAGGAAAGCTTGCAGGCATCAATCTGCAGGTAGAAAAAATGATCCAAAATATGCGGCACCGCGGACCGGATACTCTGTCGGTCCGCAAGATACCGGGCGGACTGGCTGCCCTGGGCGCAGCAGGAGTAAACCTGACACCGGCCCGAACCCAGTGCGCAGCCGCTGCAACTGCCCCTTATATTGTCTTTGATGGAGAGCTGTTTAATGACAGGCCTGAAGGACAGACTAATGCTGATCTTTTTAATGATTATTACATGCGATACGGAAAGGACTGTTTTTCATACCTTGACGGAGAATATGTATGTGCCATCATCGATGGTGATGAAACCATAATCGGGCGTGACCCGGTGGGAGCCAGGCCGATGTTCTACGGAATTGAAAACGGCTTGTTTTGCTTCAGCTCTGAAATGAAGGGGTTAATCGAACACATCCGCTTTGATATACGCGAACTCAAACCGGGGTATATTTATTCTACTAAAGACGGTTTGCAACCGCTTTCGCCCTTTGTTCCTGGAGTTCCAGTGCCGGAAAGCCTGGAGCATGCAATTGAATCTTTGAGGGAAATGGTTATTGAAGCGGTTAAAAGAAGAACTAAAGGTGTAAACGCCGTCTCACTTAGCGGAGGGCTGGACAGTTCAATAGTAGCAGCTGTTGCCAGGCAGTTTAACCCGGATTTACAGCTTTTCACTGCTTCTATCGAAAGTGCCGACGGCCCGGATTTGGAACACGCTAAAGTAATGGCTGACTTCCTGGGGCTCAAGCTCTCTATCTGCAAGATTACCAATGAACAAATCTTTAATTTTATACCTAAAGCCATCTATTATCTTGAAAGCTTTGACGAAGATTGTGTATCCGGGATGATTGCCAATTATCATACTGCCAAAATGGTCAAAAACTGCAGTGACAGCGTACTTGTGGGTGAAGGAGCCGATGAGCTGTTTGGCGGATATCGCATGGTTTTAAAAAATCCCAAAGTAAGAGATGGCCAGCACCGGGAAGAGCTGGCTAAAAAACTGCTTGATATAGCCTACAATACTGCTATTAGGCGAATGGACAGAGGCTGGATGGCCAATGCTGTCGTCTACCGCACCCCGTTTCTTGATTCCAGGGTAATAACTTTCAGTCATCTTCTTCCGATGAAATGGAAAATATACGGTGAAAAACAGGTAGAGAAATATGTCTTGAGAGAAGCCTTTAAAGATATGTTACCCGAAACCATATATTCACGTGAAAAGCTGAGGTTTTCGATGGGAACAGGCGTAGACAATATCATGGATGAACTGGTTTCCAAAGTTGCTGACCCGG
>PWTP01000090.1 GCA_003563865.1 Dehalococcoidia bacterium | reverse complement strand
CTGAATACTAAGCCGGTGCAATGTGGGTGCACGGTTAAGCAATACCGGATGTTCTTTGGCTACTTCTTCCAGTGCATCGTATACTTCTGGAGTAGCCTTTTCAACCAGTCTTCGAGCGCTTTTGATGTTGGATGCCAGGCCCTGCAATACCAGCTTGTGTATTACAAAAGGCTTAAACAGCTCAAGCGCCATCCGCCGTGGTAAACCACACTGGTGCAGTTTCAGATCAGGCCCTACAACAATAACCGATCGGCCGCTATAGTCGACCCGTTTACCAAGCAGGTTCTGGCGGAAGCGCCCCTGTTTGCCCCGTAAAATATCAGACAGCGACTTTGCTTTATGATCGCCACTTACGGCTACGGTTCTTCCACGGCGCCCGTTATCAATGAGCGAATCGACCGCTTCCTGAAGCATGCGCTTTTCGTTGCGGATAATGATTTCAGGTGCACCGATATCCATCAGGTGTCGTAAGCGGTTATTTCTGTTTATAACCCTCCGGTAAAGATCGTTCAGGTCGCTGGTGGCAAACCGGCCTCCATCAAGTTGCACCATAGGTCTCAGCTCGGGAGGGAGCACCGGCAATACGGTTAATATCATCCAGTCAGGACGATTACCACTGCGCCGGAATGCTTCAGTCAACTGGAGTCTTTTACTAGCTTTCTTGCGACGTTGAGCAGAGGTGGTTGATTGAATTTCATCAATAAGAGAATTCCGCAACTTATCCAGATTGATGCTCTTTAAAAGCTTTAAAACTGCTTCGGCTCCCATTCCAGCTTCAAATACTTCGCCAAAATTCAATACAAAATCGTTATACTGATTATCAGTCAACAACATTACTGGCTTAAGCTCTTTGAGATGACCCAGCAGCTTGATATAGTGTTCTTCAAGTTGAGCTTTTTCGTTATCAAATTCTGTTCTTGCACGGTTAATCTCATCAACAGTCGCACCATTTTCTTCGGCTTTTGCGCTCTGTTCATCAAAAGCTTCTTTTTTCTGCCGGTAGGCTTCCTGTGCTTCGGCCTCGAGACGTTTTATTGCTTCCTCTCTGGCCGCTTCGTCAACCGAGGTTACAACAAAATGAGAAAAATAAATTATTCTCTCCAGGTTACGGGTCGACAAATTAAGTAACAATCCAATACGGCTGGGTATGCCTCGTGAAAACCATATATGGCTAACCGGGCTGGCCAGCTCTAAGTGCCCCATTCTTTCTCTTCTTACTTTAGCTTTAGCAATTTCTACCTGGCATTTATCGCATATAATACCTTTATATCGAATGCGTTTATATTTACCACAAGCACATTCAAAATCTTTGGTTGGTCCGAAAATTCGCTCACAGAAAAGCCCATCACGCTCGGGCTTGAGTGTACGGTAATTAATTGTTTCCGGTTTAATTACTTCTCCATAAGACCATCCCAGTATTTGCTCTGGCGAAGCCAGCGAAATACGAACAGCATCAAATTCGTTAACTTCCACTACTTACTCCTGTTCTTTTTCACTATTCTGTTTAAGAGAACTGCCATTCTCTTCAAGGGTAAATCCAGCAGATTCAATAACTGAGTTAGGTTCTAAAAATGTAAACGAAGGGCTATCTACAACTTCAACTTCTGCTGCTGCGGCTTCATCTTCTCCAACTTCAAGCACTTTATCTGCATCAATAACTCTTTCTTCCTGATTGATAACTTCAACTGCCAAACCAAGGCTCTGCAATTCTTTAACCAGCACTTTGAAGGACTCAGGTACACCCGGCGACATTATTTCGTCGCCTTTGATGATTGATTCATATGTTTTAGTCCGCCCGGTAACATCGTCAGATTTAATGGTAAGCATTTCCTGAAGGTTATAGGCAGCACCGTAGGCTTCTAAAGCCCAAACTTCCATCTCTCCAAACCGCTGGCCCCCAAACTGAGCCTTTCCACCCAGAGGTTGCTGGCTGATTAACGAGTAAGGGCCGGTAGAACGGGCATGAACCTTGTCTTCAACCAGGTGGATAAGTTTAAGTATGTACATTCTTCCTACGGTCACCGGCATATCAAAGGGTTCTCCGCTACGGCCATCTCTTAATATAACCTTGCCACTTATAGGTGATGGAATATTTGTTTCGGTAGAGACTCTTTCAACCTCTTTGTTGATTTCCTCAGGGCTTAATTTGTCATAATTAACCTTTTTGTCATCAAGAAAGAGCCGCTGGCTCACATCACGGGCGACCCCCGGGAAATCATCACTCCAGATTTTATTTGCTTCATAGCCTTTTTCAGCCAGCCATTTATTTACTACTTCGTAATCAACAGAACTAACCTCTCCGCTGGAAGAATATAAAACTGCTCCAGCCCTTCGCACCAGCCATTCTCTGGCCAGGGCATCTTCAATAACTATTTCCGTAGCTCCGTCAAAAACAGGTGTCAACACTTTAAACCCTAAAGTACGGCTGGCAAGACCCAGGTGGGTTTCCAGAATCTGGCCTATGTTCATTCTTGAAGGCACACCAATAGGATTAAGGACAATATCTACCGGAGTGCCATCCGGCACAACAGGCATATCTTCTTTGGGTGCAATAATGGAAATTACACCTTTATTACCATGCCGTCCCGCGAGTTTATCGCCCACCGATACTTTGCGTTTTTGGGCAACCCACACCTGCACCCATTTGTTTACCCTGACGGGTAGATCGTCTCCATCATCTCTAGAGAAAACCTTAATATTAATAACTTTACCCCACTCACCGTGAGGCACTCTCAAAGAGGTGTCTTTTACTTCTCGAGCTTTTTCACCAAAAATGGCACGAAGCAGTTTTTCTTCAGCCGAAAGTTCGGTTTCACCTTTGGGAGTAATATTGCCAACCAGTATATCTCCGGGGCCTACTTCGGCTCCAATCCTGATAATGCCTTCTTCGTCCAATTCCCTCAGGCTTTCTTCGCCCACATTGGGAATGTCACGGGTAATATCTTCCGGACCTAACTTGGTTTCCCGGGCTTCAACTTCATGCTTGAATACATGTATAGAAGTAAACCGGTCGTTTTCAACCAGCCGGTCGCTTAAAATTATAGCATCCTCATAGTTATACCCGGCCCAGCTCATAAAGGCACATACAATATTCTGCCCGAGGGCCAGCTCTCCATTATCAGTAGAAGAACTGTCACCAACAACCTGCCCTTTGGTTACCCGCACGCCCTTGCTGACTGTTGGCCTTTGGTTAATACAAGTGCCCTGATTAGTGCGTATGAATTTAAGCATGGGTAAATGATGTTCACTGCCATCGTCACTTTTTATTACCACTTCAGAACCGGTAACCGACGTAACCACACCGTCGCAAGGGCTGTAATGTACCTGGCCGCTGTTGCGAGCAGTTTCACACTCCATACCGGTGG
>PWTP01000080.1 GCA_003563865.1 Dehalococcoidia bacterium | reverse complement strand
TTGTTTACATAACTGTGGCAGTTCAAGTTCGTCAATAGTAGGAACCCTGGGGGGCAGCAACCGGATGGACAGGCTTATGACTCCTCGTTGTCTGGCAGCATTACACCGGAAATAACCCTCACCGGGTAAAGAGTAGGCAAAATCCAGTTCATGGTATTCTTTAAAATATGCCTTTTCAGCATCGGTAGTCATTTCAATAAAAACCCGTTCAATGTCTTCAGGATTTAGCGCCTGATTGCCATTTATTTGTGTAAGAGAACCATTAATGCGAAGTAGTACCGGGCTTGAAGCTACCAGATGGACATCTGATGCATTGCGCTTTTTTGCCAGTGCAAGTAATTCGACCACGCTTATACTGCCCATAACAATTTACTGTATAACCAGTGTGAATGAATACAGTACAACCTCCTCTTCATCAACTACCATCTCCCGTGCTCCGGATATGGCGGTAACGGTAACCGTTTCAAATCTTTCACTCAACCTTAAAACTTTTGCATATTCATACAAAGAGTTTTCAGTCAAAGACGTACCGGTAATATTAATGGAACCGCCTTGATAACTAATGGCTGAAAGGGTTACCTGTTCCGGTTTCAGATCCAGTAATTCCGGCAGGTCGGCATTGATGTCAATCAACCCCTGGGTAAAATCATCGGCGGTTTGGTCAAAAATAACAATCAGGTTTTGGGTTTGTTCAATCTGGGTTTCCAGATTATCAATTTCCCCCGGCAACGGCTGAATCAAATCTTTTTGTTGGTTAATAGCATCACGCACCGGGGTAATCTCGGCACGTATTTGATCTGCCTGAGCATTTAGAGCAACAGTCTGTTCTTTAATAAGGTTAATATCATTGCCAACATCCTGGATGATAAGCCAGAAATAAAACAGGCCCCCGATAGCGGTTACTGCCGCTACCGGAACCAGAATACGATACCAGCTGAAAGATGGCGGCATATATGCTTCCGGCAATGCGTTAAACTCGACTACCGAAAAATTATTTTCGTCTCCACCGGGTAAATTACCCTTTAAAGCCAGGCCTATATTAACCATATACCGGCAAGGTATAAATGCCTCAGGCGCTTCAATTGGAGCAGATATGGTGTTAATTTTGTAATCAAGCATATTCATGTTCAAAGATTGCCATAATGCTTCATCCTGCGAAAGGTCTCCACACACATAAACCGGCACTGATGTATCCAGTGGATTATCTTTACGGCTTGAGTTATAAAACGAGACAGTACGGTTGAACTCTTCAAGTATAGAGGAGGATTTTTCTTCCGGGGTCATGTCTTCGCCCGAAAGGGATATACTGCGTACAACCTGTGGCAGCTGGTCTACAAGAATTACAATATCCAGATTGGTTAACCAGGAGTTTACCACGATGGCTTTCGAATCGTTGACTGTGCGTGCAAGTGCCAGCGGTGCCAGGTCCATCGCAGTTGCCTTCAGCCCTGCTTTGGTCAAGGTGCGCATTAATACATCAGTCAAGTTTCTTGGATATGCCACCAGAAAAACCTGAATTTCTCCACCTTTGGAAGAAATTATCTGGTGGGAAAGATAAACTTCATCCAAAGGCATTGGAATGGCCCGGGAGGCCTCATTTACAATGGCTTCCGGTACCATTTTAGAGGGTAACTGTGGCAAATTTATAACCCTGAAAATTGAATTGAGGCCGCTTAAAGCTACGGTTATTTTCTTTTCTTTTACTTGTTGGAGCTCGAATAATTCTTTAATAGCTTGAGCCACGTTTATCTCATCAATAATAGCTCCGTCTCTTACCAGGCTTGGTTCCAGCATATAACTGGCCCATTTTTCTATTTTGCGGCCACGGCTGACAAGCAGCTTGATTTCGGTATCCTCAATGTATAGCGTTACTTTTCTCTTTGCCATATTAATTACTCCCCTGGTAAGAGTAAATTTCCAGAGTTATGTTTACTGTAGACCGCTCCTGAAGGGCGGCCTGTTTTTCGAGTTGGGCAATTTCAGCTTCAACCAGAGCTTCTACTTCGCTTGTTTCCGGCTCGACAAGTTTGGATATTTTCAGTTCTATTTCTTCAGATATGTAACCACTGATCAGCGATGTTATATTACCCTGCATAGCACCTTCAACTTCTTCATCCATCCAGATATCTATTGTTCCGCCAAGTATGGCTTCTATCTCTGGTATGAGAAGTTCAGATATTTTAGCGCCCCAGTACACAGCAACTTTATCAGCCAGTTGATCGGCTATAAGCTGCTCAATGAACTCTGCTATATCTTCAGCCAATAACTCGGGTAAGCCGTCCTTTAGATTTTCTCCAAATTGTTCACTAATTATAGATTCAATAAACTCAATACGTTCATCCATTGCATTATCTGTAATCAAGGTTTCAAACATCTCATAAGAAACATCTTGTATTATGTTTACAATTTCCTCAGGTGTTAATGCCGATAAATTTTCAGATATTAATGCCATGCGGTGTTTTTCTCTGATATTTTCAATATCATGTGGCTCGGTGGCCGGAGGGATGGCGACATTAACCGGTTCAATTATGGTTGTTGAGAAAACTTGTTCAGCAGCAATAGCCTCAATAAGAGAAAGTATCTGATCATTTGTACCGATAGCATCAATATCAAAGCGAAAAACGTCATAAGATATTCCTTGAATAGTTTGTATTGATGGAGCAGCAAAGGTAACGTTGTTTACCTCCACACCGGCGCCATCAGCCAGCCTGAAAATATCTTCTCCATACTCAATGCTTTCAACCACCAGCTCCAGTTGCGCCCGGCTGTTTAACAGATCTTCTTCGGCCAGATTAAGGGTTATGTTTAAACCTTCCAGTTGCTCAATTAGTTCCTGGTACTCAGCCTCAATCTCTGCCAGTTCCTCTTCAGCACTTACTTTTTGAGCCTGAACGGCCGGAATCATCATCTCAGCCAGCTCCCTTTCACGAAGAGCCAATTCCCGCTGTTCTAACCGGCCATCATATATCCAGTAGAGCACACCCCCTGCAATAATAATTACTGCAAAAAGAAGTAGTACCCAGGTTCTAGTGGTAAATTTCATAGGCCTTTCTCCTGGAAATTTTCATTTTCTTCAAGCATATTAATCGATTTCATATGTCCTGACCAGAACGTAATACACAGGATCAATAGCTTCCATATCACCTTGTCCGTCCATTCCTATATGAAGATTTATGGTGTTTGGTTCTTCTTTTGGATCCCATATAGCGATGTCCTGGCTTTTGATTTGTTTCCCGTTACTGCCTGTGATAGGGTCTACGTCGAAAGAAAGAAGTACCTGTTCGTTAGGGGAAAATAATGCTGCAAGGGCATTAATTTCCATGTTTGGATTATCAGGTATAATGTCATTAGCATCGAATAATAAAGA
>PWTP01000116.1 GCA_003563865.1 Dehalococcoidia bacterium | reverse complement strand
CATACTGATAATGAGGCTGAAATAACAAAGGTTAAGCGCTCAGCCGAAGCTGCCGGTGCCAGGGTAGCAGTGTCCGACCACTGGCTGAAGGGTGGCGATGGCGCGCTTGATTTGGCTGATGCGGTAATTGATGCCTGTGAAGAAGAGAACAACTTTAAGCTGCTTTATGAAGCCACAGAACCTATTGCCGAACGGATCGACAAGATTGCCCGCCAGGTTTACGGGGCCGACGGCATATCCATTTGCCCTGAGGCACAGGTTAAAATTGACCGGCTTGAAGCCAGTGACGCAACCCGCAATTACCCGGTTTGCATGGTTAAAACCCATTTAAGCCTTTCACACGATCCAACTATAAAAGGCCGGCCTAAAGGCTGGAGGCTGCCGGTAAGTGATGTGCTAACCTATGGCGGCGCCGGCCTGATTGTGCCGGTGGCCGGAGGCATTAAACTTATGCCAGGCACATCTTCCAGCCCGGCTTACCGCCGCATTGATGTTGATGTTGATACCGGTAAAGTAAAGGGTTTGTTTTAAAAGGCAGGTTATTTGACCGGACGAATGAAAAAACAATGTGAAGTTACTTTTAAGCCGATCGGCGCACGGATAACCGTAGATGAGGGCACCGGTTTGCTGGATGCTGCATTATCGGCCGGTGTACCGTTAAAGGCTACCTGTGGCGGCTCCGGTACCTGTGGCTCGTGCAAAGTATGGTTAATAGAAGGAATGCTGGAAAGTAAACAGACTGCCTTAATTAACAGCACTGATTTTAAAAATGGGTTGCGGCTGTGCTGCCAGAGCCGGGTTACCGGTAATGTTACAGTCGAGCTTTTAAGCAGCAAGGCAGAAGATTTGCAGAAACCCGGCGAAAAGACCGACAACCGCCTGCACCACCAGCTACTGGCAACCGGCTGGCATTTTCAACCTATGGCACAGAAATCAGCCTTAAAGCTTAAGCCGCCTGATATAAATGACAACCAAAATGACCTCAAGCGCTTAAGAAGCGCTCTGGGGCAAAAAGGGTTTAAAGATGTGATTATTGACTATGACATTGTCCAGAATTTGCCCGGCTTTTTAAGAAGCAGCAGGTGGGAAGTAAGCACAACGGTAGTTTCCGGGCGGCCGGCCCCCATGCTGGCTAACCTTGAAGCAGGTGATACCTCACAGATGCACACAGGGATTGCTTTTGATATAGGCACCACCGCAATCAGGGGACAACTGCTTGATTTAAACACCGGCTATATTCTGGCTGAAGCAACTGCTTACAATTCGCAAGGCTCATATGGTGAAGATGTTATAAGCCGGATTGCCTATTGCCGGCGGGCCGGCGGGCTTGTCCGGCTGCAAAAGGCGGTTACCGATACTTTAAACAGCCTTATAACAACCATGGTTAAACAGGCCAAAATAAACAAACAAAGCATAAGCCACCTGGTGGTGGCCGGCAACACGGTAATGACCCAGTTGTTATTTGGTGTTGACCCTGAGCCTTTAAGGCTTTCACCCTATGTGCCGGCTTTTGACACCCCGCCCCAGATGCCAGCGGCATCTTTAGGGATTAATGTGCCGAGGCATGTGTATATTTATGCCATACCGGGAGTTGCCAGTTATGTTGGCGGTGATATAGTTTCGGGCATTACCGGTTGCGGTATTTACCAGCGTGAAGAAATAAGCCTGTATATTGATATAGGTACCAATGGAGAAATAGTTGCCGGCAATAAAGACTGGCTGGTTACTGCCGCCTGTAGCGCCGGACCTACCTTTGAAGGCGGCGGAATAAAGTTTGGAATGCTTGCTGCACAAGGCGCTACTGAGGATTTTACCCTTGACCCGGAAACCGGGGAACCCGCCCTGACAGTTATCGGTGGGGTTAAGCTGGCCGGTATTTGCGGCTCCGGCATTATTAATACCGTTTGTGCCCTGTTCCAGGCCGGCATACTTGGGCCAAACGGTAAATTCAACCGTGAAAGCAACTGCCCGCGCATAAGAGAGGGCGAAGACGGTTATGAATATGTAATGGTTTATGGTGCCAAAGCCCAAAACGGTGAGAATATTGTAATTAGTGAAATGGACATCGACAACTTTATCCGCTCGAAAGCGGCCATATTTGCCGGTTGCCAGACACTGATAGACAGCGTTGGAATCGGGCTGGAAGATATCGAAAGCATAGTTATTGCCGGAACTTTTGGTTTAAGCATCAACATCGAAAGCGCAATAAAGGTTGGCTTGCTGCCGGATGTAGCGCGTGAAAAATTTATGTTTATCGGCAACGGTTCACTGCTGGGGGCACGCCTTACCAGCTTTTCACAAGAAATCTACCACGATGGTTTGAAAGTAGCTGAAATGATGACCAACCTGGAACTCTCGGAAAATGGAGCTTTTATGGATAATTATATAGCCAGCCTGTTTCTGCCACACACCGACTCAAAAAAATTCCCTTCGGCCGGGGTGGGGGCATGAGTTACACAATTGCCCTGGCCGGCAAAGGCGGCACAGGTAAAACAACCATCGCCAGCCTGATAATCCGTTATCTGATACAACACGGGATGGTACCGGTACTGGCCATTGATGCCGATGCCAATGCCAACCTGTCTGAAAGTCTGGGGGTTGAGGTTAGAGAAACGGTGGGGCAGGTGCTTGCCTCGTTCAATGAATCCAAACTAAAGATTCCCTCCGGGCTTACCAAGGGAGCTTACCTCGAAATGCGTTTAAACGACACCGTTTCAGAAAGCACAAACGTCGACCTTATAAGTATGGGGCGGGGTGAGGGCACCGGTTGTTATTGCTACCCGAATACGGTGCTTAGAAAATTTATTGATCAGCTGCTGCCCAATTATCCATTTATGGTGATGGATAATGAAGCCGGCCTGGAGCATTTAAGCCGGGGTACAACTGAAGGCATCAACCACCTTATTGTTACTGCCGACCATTCAATTAAGGGCGTGCGTACTGCATCCCGCATTCTTGAGCTGGTAAAAGAATTGAATTTAAACATTTTGCAAAAATCGGTTATTATTACCCGAACAGTTGACGGCATTGATGTTCAGATTTACAAAGAGCTTGAAAAAGCCGGCATTGAGCCGAGTGCGGCTATTCCGGCCGATGAGAACATCACCCGCTATGACCTGGAAAGGCTTTCTTTACTCGGACTTGGGCATGATTCAAAGGCAGTAAAAGCCCTGGATGAAATTATGCCAACCATTTTGAATAAGGCCGGCTGACCTTATTACCCGGAGGTGAATATGAGCGCAACAATAATTGATGGTAAAGCTATTGCCGGGCAGATAAAACAGGAACTTACCGAAGAGGTTAAAGCCCTGAAGGAACAGCATAATATTGTGCCGGGTCTTTCCACAGTACTGGTGGGAGATGATCCTG
>PWTP01000104.1 GCA_003563865.1 Dehalococcoidia bacterium | reverse complement strand
TTGAAAGCCAGGGTGATATAAAACAAAATTTTAAATGCCGGCAAAGTAAGAATCCCCTGTGAAAGATCAGAACCAACCGGCTTACCCAGTTCTTCTTCTGTGCCGATAAAATCCAGCACGTCATCCATAATCTGAAAAGCAATCCCCAGGTTAAGCCCATAGTTTTTCAGTATCTCGACTGACTCTTCAGGAGCATCACTCAGAATTGCGCCTGACTCAGTTGATATGGAAAAAAGCGAAGCAGTTTTGTCTATAATTCTTCTCATATACTGGCTGAAATTCTGCTCAAGCCTGTACAGGCTAAACCCCTGGCGTAATTCACCTGTGGAAATACTTTCCAACCCCCCGGCAAACAGCTTAACTGCCCGGATGCTCTCGGTATCAGCCACAAACTCAGCCGCCCGGGCAAACATAAAATCACCCAGCACAATCGCTTTATCAGTACCCCAGATAGAGTTAATAGTCGGCCGGCCGCGCCGGGTTTTTGCTTTATCAATAGCATCATCATGCACCAGGGTGGAAATGTGTAAAAGTTCAGCTCCGGCAGCCATGGTCAATAACTTCTGCTCGTTCAAATTGTAAAAATTACCGGCATGAAGCACCAGCCGAAGCCTTAGCAACTTGCCGCCGCCGAGTATCTGTTTCAGCATCTGGCCGGTTTCGGGAAAGTCTAGCGCGGCTTCATCGGAAATGCCCAGCAGCATTGCCTTAACCTTTTCCACATTTTGACTTACAGGATCGTGTAAGGAATTTTTCATTTTACTCTCTGTTAATTGCCCAAACGGCTGGTTTCTTGTTCAACTACCGAGTCATCCAGCTTCACAAAAAGCGGCCTGGGTGATTGCATTTTTTGGCCCGGTTTCAGTGTATCCACCTTCCAGCCATAGTCTTCTATTTTGCCCGAATATCCGAGATAGTGATGCAGTTCTTGAGAACTGAATGGCAGGAAAGGATAAAGCATGGTTTTTAAGCTGTCGATAACCGAAAGAGCAACATATAAAGATGTAGCTGCCCGTCCACGGTCCTCTTTTATCACCTTCCAGGGCGACTTTTCTTCAAGGTAACGGTTGGCTTGCCCGGCCAATGTCATGGCTGTCCGTATCGCCTCACGGAAATGACATCTGTAAAGCAGCCGGTCAACATTATCAAAGGCTGCCCTGGTTTTGGAAAGCATGGCCTCATCTACTTCTTCAAATTCACCCGGATGAGGAACTGCACCATCAAAATGACGGCAGGCAAAGGTCAATGCCCGTTGAGCCAGGTTGCCATAAGTAGCCACCAGTTCATCGTTATTACGGCGCACAAATTCACGCCAGGAAAAATCAGTATCACTTGTTTCGGGCATATTAATCGAAAGTAAATAGCGTAATGGATCCGGATCATATCTTGAAAGATAATCCGGCAACCATACCGCCCAATTACGCGAACTTGAAAGTTTGCGGCCTTCAATGGTGAGGTATTCGTTAGCCGGAACATCATAAGGCAGATTCAGCCCCCCATAACCCAGCAGCATTGCCGGCCAGATAATGGTATGAAAAGGAATATTATCTTTGCCGATAAAGTAATAGCTTTTAACCGAATCATCCTGCCAGAACTTTTTCCATTCGTCCGGCTCACCTTTATTTTTGGCCCATTCTTTGGAAGCCGACAGGTATCCGATAACCGCCTCAAACCATACATATATTCGTTTGCCTGGATAACCTTCAACTGGTACCGGTATGCCCCAATCTATATCACGGGTGATAGCGCGGTCTTTTAAACCATTCTTGAGGTAGCTGAGTGTGAAATTATAAACATTTGACCTCCAAAGTTTTTCTTTGGTTTTAACCCACTCGATCAACCTGTCTTGAAAGGCAGAGAGGCGCAGAAAGAAATGCTCAGATTCTTCAAACTCAGGAGTCTTGCCACAAAGGCCGCAACGCGGGTTTTCTAAATCTGCCGGATTTAAAGGTTGCCCGCATTTATCACACTGGTCACCCCTGGCACCATCATATGTGCAATGAGGACAGTCTCCCTCAATGTAACGGTCGGGTAAAAACCGGCAGCAAGCGGGGCACCATGGCTGGAGAACATTTTCTTTGTATATATGCCCCTGATTATACAGTTTCAGAAAGACATCCTGGGCTACCTCGGTATGATTTTGCGTTTCGGTATGAGTAAACAAATCAAAGGAAATTCCCAATCCTTCCCAGGATTTGAGAAAAGAACGGTGGTATTTTTCAGCTACCTCTGCCGGAGAACAGCCCTCTTTTTCAGCCGAAAGGGTAATCGGTGTTCCGTGCATATCAGAACCGGTTACCATAAGCACCCGGTTGCCCTTTACCCGGTGGTAACGGGCAAAAATATCAGGCGGGAGGTAAGCTCCCGCTATGTGCCCCATGTGAAGGTGGCTATTGGCATAAGGCCAGGCAACACCGATATATATGCGTTCTGTCATAATAGAAAGTCAGGGGTTTTTAAAGCAACCGAACTACCCCTGGCCAACCTCCGGCTCGGGTAGAAAGGTAACAACTTGGTCGCCTTTTTCCTTTTTGTAATGGGCATAACCTTTTTCAAAAGCGCATTTCACACAGTAACGTACCGCTTGCCCGCTTTCTACCTCTTTTTCGTCTTTTTCATCGACTACGAGATAACGTTCCGGATACGGTACTGCCTGTTTGCACCGGTCGCAATTAACATTTCCCAGTGAAATACAACCCCTTCGCATATATTCATCTCCTCCTTATTACTATTTGTCGAGATCAAGCCATGCCCGGTAAACAGCTCTGCGGTTTAGGCCTTTTTGGTCGGTTATCTGCTCCACTGCCTGCCTGGCTTTAATACCGGCTTGTTTCATGCCTCTTAGCTGGTTAAGCGTTTCTTCAGTTAATTCCCGGCTTTCAGGTTCTTTATACCCCTCCACCACCAGGGTAAATTCCCCTTTGGGTGAGGCAAAATGTTCAAGAGCCTGACTTATGCTGCCACGGAAGATCTCTTCATACATTTTAGTCATCTCCCGGGCTATGGCAATTTGCCGGTCGCCGAGTACAGACATTATATCATTAAGTGAGTTTATTAGCCTATGCGGAGCTTCAAAGAGCACAATTGAACCGGTTTCAAAGGCAACCGATTCAATAACTTTGCATCGGTCGGCTTTTTTCCTGGGCAGAAAACCCAGATAGCAAAAACGGTCGGTTGGCAGGCCGGATGCAGATAGCGCTGTAATCACAGCCGATGCTCCAGGCAAAGGTACTACCCTTGCTCCACGTTTTATTGCCTTTACAACCAGCTCATAACCCGGGTCTGAAATGCCGGGCATGCCGGCTTCTGATACCACTGCTACATCAGCTTCTAGAAGCCGGCTTAGAATATAGTCTTCTTTATCCTTGCTGC
>PWTP01000030.1 GCA_003563865.1 Dehalococcoidia bacterium | reverse complement strand
CAACCATGTTAAGGCCTCTGTTTGACATTATTGCCGGAGATGATTACCAAAACTTTTATCAGGATGGGCTGGCTCAAACTTTTGACCACCTGGCAAATCTGCCCGAATATAATGAACCCCGGTTTATATTCGCCCACCTGATGTCTCCACACGCACCATATGTTTTTGATGCCGATGGAGAGACGATAGATCCTGAAAACTATTATAACAATCACTACTATGTAGAGCAGTTGATCTATACAAACCGGCAGGTTGAACGTGTAATTGATAACTTACTGGATGAATCAAAAAACGAACCGATTATAATTCTCCAGTCGGATCACGGCCCCAGGTGGCTGCCAGAGTGGGAAAAAATTCTAAACGCTTATTACCTGCCTGATGGTGCTTATGAAATCCTGGACGAATCCATATCACCGGTAGATACCTTTCGTGTATTACTGGACCATTATTTCGGTATTGAAGTTGAACATAAAGAATAATAAACAAAAGCCCATGGTTTTTTCGCGCCAGGCCGTATTTCTTTAACCGGCTTGTAAATAGAATTTTTTGATTTATCTCCCCGATCGTGTTAGAATCAAAACTTAGAATTATGAATATCCTTATGTACCCTCGGTGAAGCCTTAAACCAGTTTAATACCCCGGTAGTAAACATCGCTGTATCCCGTTTGATATAACCACTTTTTCCTGCCCGCGTGACTTGCCGCCTTCAAGCAATAACATACTGCCCTTATGTGCGTTATAAGGACTCACACTTATGCAAGAAAATACTGCAACAATTATTAATATAGAACCGGCCACAAAAGAAGATGCACCTGCCATCCACCGTTTGGTTGAGGCCTGTAAAACGCTGGACCATAACTCAAGATATCTGTACCTTTTGCTGTGCACCCACTTCAACCGTTACACGCTGACTGCAAAAACAAACGACGGTACACTGGCCGGCTTTGCGTCTTCTTACCCGCATCCAAAATTAAACAACACCCTTTTCATATGGCAGGTAGGAGTTTCACCGGATTACAGGAAACACGGCATAGGCAGCCGGTTGATACATGACCTTATTTCAATCGCCTGTGAAAGCGGCATGACTTACATCGAGGCTACCGTTACTCCGTCTAACCGGGCATCGATCAATATGTTTAAAAAGATGGCTAAAGACTTGAAAACTGAAATGAATAAACAACTATTTTTTCCCAAAGAATTATTACCCGAAAACCATGAAGAAGAATGGCTGATAAGAATCGGCCCAATACAAAAGCAAGAGGAGTTATAAAAATCATGAGAATATTTGACCAGGTAGAATCGCAGGTCAGGAGTTATGTCCGGGCTTTTCCGGTAATCTTTAACAAAGCCAAAGGCGCGCTTTTATATGATGAGCAAGAGAATGAATATATAGATTTCTTTGCCGGCGCCGGCGTTTTAAACTACGGGCACAACAACCCAACCGTTAACAAGGCAATGGTTGAGTATATCCAGCAGGATGGCATTTTGCACAGCCTTGACCAGGCAACCAGCGCCAAGAAACGTTTTCTGGAAAGGCTGTATTACGACATTTTGCAACCCCGGCATATGGAATACAAGGTTCAGTTCACCGGGCCAACCGGAACCAACGCAGTCGAGACGGCATTAAAGCTGGTCCGCATGGTTAAAGGGCGCTCCAATGTTATTGCCTTTACCAATGCTTTTCACGGTTTAACCATGGGTTCCATAGCCATTACCGGTAACGCCTTTTACCGCGATGAATCTTTCATCAACCGCACCAATGTATCTTTCATGCCGTACGATAATTATTTCGGGCCGGATGTAAACACCGCTCGATATTTAAGAAAATTCCTTGAAGATATGAGCAGTGGGGTTGACCTGCCCGCTGCTATAATCTTAGAAACCGTGCAGGCAGAAGGTGGCATTAATGTAGCCAGCAAAGAATGGCTGGTTGAAGTAGAACAGATCTGCCGTGAATTTGACATACTCTTAATCGTCGATGACATCCAGGTTGGTATCGGCCGCACCGGCACCTTCTTCAGCTTTGAAGAAGCCGGCATATCACCGGATATGATAGTTCTTTCCAAATCAATCGGTGGAGGTTTGCCCCTGGCATTATTACTGTTAAAACCCGAGTTGGATCAGTGGCGCGCCGGTGAGCACACCGGCACTTTCCGTGGCAACAACCTGGCATTTGTAGCCGCTGCCGAGCTGATCTCATACTGGCAAACAGATGAACTGGCAAACTATATCAAATCCAGCGAGGTGATTATACGAGACCGTCTGACAAAAATGGCAGAAGAATATAAAGAGCTTGATGCCACTGTGCGTGGCCGCGGCATGATATACGGTTTGGATATTGGGGCAAGAGGCATGGCTGCTTGTATTGCCAGGGAATGCTTCAACCGTAACCTGGTTATTGAGCTTTCCGGTGCATGGGATAATGTATTAAAAATCTTGCCGCCGCTGGTTATCGAAGAAGAATACCTGGTTAAAGGCCTTGATATTATCGAGGAATCTATAAAGTTTCTAATCGAAAACCAGAATGCCAGCAACGGGGGGATGGATATAATTGATAATTCGCACGCTTGAAGAAATTATAGGCAGCTCCAGCGAAGTAAAAGCACCCGACGGCAGCTGGGAGAGCCGCCGGCTGCTCAACAAGGCAGATAACATGGGTTTCTCCATGAGTGACACCATTATAAAGGCCGGTTCAAATAACCCCATATGGTATAAAAATCACCTTGAGGCGGTATACTGCATTGCCGGCAACGGCAGCATCGAGGATTTGGCTACCGGTATTACCCATCAGATCAGGCCCGGTCTTTTATATGCACTTGATAAGCATGACCGGCATATTCTAAGAGGCGGAACTGAAGACATGCGCCTGTTGTGCGTTTTCTATCCCGCACTCACAGGCCATGAAGTTCACGATGAAGACGGTTCCTATCCACCATCAACTACTTAAATGGTTATGTTAACTACCTGGCACATTCCAGCCGGGTAGTTAACCACAACAACTTCTGTTTTCAGGCTTAACTGCACTTATGTTCATGCTTACTATCGAGTTTGCAGCATCTTTAACTGCGCTTTTAACGCTTTCAGAATCTCCGGCAATAGCTTCAATAGCACCGGTGTCAAATATTTCACAGGCCGGTTTTTCGCTCATTATGTCAATGTCTCTCAGTCCGGCAGAGCGCATGTTTGCCAGATACTCTTCCTGTTCAACCGCCCCGGCAACACAAGCCACGTAAGCATCCAAAGATTCTTTCATCTGCTCGGGAAGCTCTTTTTTCAAAACAATGTCAGAAACCATTACCCGGCCGCCCGGTTTTAAAATGCGGTACACTTCCTCAAATACCCGGCCCTTATCCGGAGACAGGTTAATAACACAGTTGCTTATAACCACAT